>CBEVHI010000059.1:0-10091 GCA_965549635.1 uncultured bacterium
ATCCCCCGAGGCGGATCGAGTCCCGGTGCGTTGGACTCCATGGCGATGCGGCGGATACGAAGCCACGACTTCAGTCCGTCCAGACCACCCACTTCGTCGAGCGTTCCGGTCTCGGACTCCACGAGCTCGAGGACGCCGTCGGTGTTGAGGAGCTCCGCCTTGGCTGCACGCAGGGCGGGGATCTCTTCCGAGCCCAGCTTGCCGTCCTGGAGCGTTTGGCGCTGGATGAGGCCTTCTGCCTCGCGAAGCGTCAGACCCTTGAGGGCAGCGGCGATCTGGGTGAGACGTTGGTTGTCGAGAGCAACGGGAAACCCTCGATCGGCAAGGCGACGGGCCGTCCTTCTCACCAGCCGGAGCAGTTCGGTCTGTGTTGGAGGACGGAGTTGCCAGCGGTGGGCGATCCCTTCGAGCTCGGACGGGAGCTCCGGTCGCGGCGCGGTGAGGATGATCGTCTGGCTGCGCTTCCGCGCCTGGGCGATCTCCTTGATGCGCCGGACGACAACCGGGTCATGCAGAATCGGGTTTGCGTCGGCGAATACGAACGCTCCCGGCGTGGTGATCTCGGCAACGAAACCAAGCGCCTGGTTCGGGTCGGCGCTCTGATACTGAGGCTCCTGCTGATCGCGGGCCAGGCCCTTGGAAGCGGACCACGTCCAGACCGGTATGTTGAGTTCGCCGGCGGCGCTGCGGAGGACGGCCAGGAAGCGAGGCTCTTCGTCGGTCGCGACGACGAGCAACGGGTACTGGGACGCCAAGAGGACGCGAAGATCGGCGGTGTTGTCCATCATGAATGTATCGCCACGGCGAGGACGGTAGCTGAGCGGTTCTCAGGCCAGCTCGGCCAGAGCCTGCAGCACACGGTCCACTTCCTCGAGGGTGTTGTAGTGGACGAAACCGATCCGGATTGCTCCACCTTCTGCCAGCAGTCCGAGACGGTCCATGATCTCCAGGGCGTAGTAGTGGCCGGCCCAGACGAAGATTCCTTGTTCGGCGAGAATCGCTGCAGCCTTCTGCGGCGGTACACCGTCGACGGTCACCGCGAATGTCGGCACCCTGGCAGCGACGTCACGCGGTCCCCAGAGGTGAACTCTGTCAAGCGTGGCGATGTCGTCGAGAAAGGCCCGCGCCAGGTCGCGCTCATGGTCGTTGATCCAGGCATATGCACTAGAGAGGCGAGCGCCGAGCGGCTCGTCTGGGCTGAGTGGGGAGAGGCTCGCCAGGTAGTCGACGGCCGCAGCGACACCAGCGAGTGACTCGAAACTCTGCGTTCCCGTCTCCCACTTGCCGGGAGGATCATCGGGTGCGGGACGCACCTTGTAGGCATCGAGCCGTTCCAGCAGATCGTGCCGTCCGTAGAGGACACCGGTGTGCGGTCCGAAGAACTTGTATGCAGAGCAGACGAGGAAGTCACATCCGATGTCGGCTACGTCAAGGCGCCGGTGGGGTGTCGAATGAACGGCGTCTACGTAGACGAGCGCCCCCACATTGTGTGCCTTCGCGGTGACCTCTTCGAGCTGGGTTGTCGAGCCCAGCGCGTTCGAAGCCGCCGTGACTGCGACGAGCCTGGTCCGAACAGAGAGCTGTCGGTCGAGATCGTCCAGATCGAGCGTGCCGTCGTCATGGACGTCCACCCTGCGTACGGCCGCACCGGCGTCTCGGGCGGCGAGGACCCACGGTGTCACGTTGGCGTCGTGATCGAGTCGGGTGACGATGACCTCATCCCCCGGTTTCCATGTCCGGGCGATCGCCCTGCTGGTCGCGAAGGTGAGCGAGGTCATGT
Organism: uncultured bacterium; assembly: GCA_965549635.1. Lineage (GTDB taxonomy): Bacteria > Actinomycetota > Acidimicrobiia > Spongiisociales > UBA4744 > CBEVHI01. Next base: position 1,781 of record CBEVHI010000059.1, read on the forward strand.
TCTGCCCGAACGCGATCTCGCCGGGCGCGGCTCCGAGCAGGTCGGCCATGGCGGCGCGGGCGGCGTCGGTCGCGGCGATGGCGTCGCGACCGGGGGCGAAGTGAGGGCTGAGGTTCGAAACGCCCGTCTCGAGTGTTGCGGCCATGGCGTCGATGACTCGACGCGGGGCTTGTGTACCTCCGGGGCCGTCGAGCCAGGCGACGACGCGCCCGTCCTGGCTTCGAGCGAGGGCAGGGAACTGGGATCGGATTGCTGCGAGATCTGGCATGCGTCGAACGTTAGCCGTCCGGGTCGACCGGATCCCCGGCACGGAAATACGCAATACGAAGTACGAAGTACGAAGTACCTCCTCTTCTCTCGCCTGGCAGACTTGACACATGCGGTACGAGGTGCTCTCTCACACGGCGGACACGGGGATCATCGCCCACGGGGAATCGCTCGCGGAGCTGTTCGAGAACGCCGCGTACGGGATGTTCGACCTCATGTTCGATCTGCGGCGAGCAACCACAACGGCCACGTCTGAGATCGTGGTCGATGCCGGGGACGTCGAGGACCTGATGTTCTCGTGGCTGTCGGAGCTGCTCTTTCGTGCCGAAGTCGAGAGCACTGCCTGGTCTACGTTCCAGGTTGAGCTTCTCGAAAACCGGCTCCATGCCGTCGTCGGGGGCTGCCGGTTCGCAGATCTGGTCCTGCGCGGTCCTCCCGTCAAGGCGGTCACGATGCACCTCCTCGAGGTTGCCCAGGAGCCCGAGGGCTGGAGGGCAACCGTCGTATTCGATGTCTAGTGTGCAAGGGGAACGAAGGGAGTAGACATGGTCAAAGAGTTCAAGGACTTCATCACCCGGGGGAACCTGGTCGACATCGCCGTCGGCTTCGTCATGGGTCTCGCATTTGCCGGTGTGGTGACGGCGTTCGTGTCCAGGATCGTCAACCCGTTGATCGGGATGATCTTCAGCGTCTCCAGCCTCGATACGTGGCTGACGTTTGGGAACATCGATGAGGCAACCGGGTTGCCGGCAGGGAGCGTTGGAGCGTTCTTTGGCGCGTTCATCAACTTCCTGATCGTTGCCTGGGTGATGTTCATGGTCGTCAAGGCCTACAACCGGATGAAGGCCAAGGAAGAAGAAGCGACCCCTGCCGAACCTACAGAGGACACCCAACTGCTGCGGCAGATCCGCGACTCGCTGGCAAGGTAGGACCCGCTCCGGTCGAGGGGCGTAGCCTCGAAGCCATGGAGCTACACGCTATCGGCCGGCACGTGTGGGAGATCCCCCGGGCCGGGGGGATGCACGTGCCGGGGCGAGTCTTCGCGTCAGCGGACCTGCTGGCGAAGGCACAGCGGGACAAGGCACTCTTGCAGGTTGCCAACGTGGCCCACCTCCCCGGCATCGTCGGGGCATCGATGGCCATGCCAGACATTCACTGGGGGTATGGGTTCCCCATCGGCGGTGTTGCCGCCACCGACATCGAGCGAGGAGGTGTGATCTCCCCTGGTGGGGTCGGTTTCGACATCGGGTGTGGTGTCCGTCTGCTGGCCTCGGCGTTCACCCTTGGAGACTGGCGGCGCCGCTCTGATGCGGTCATGGGAGAGCTGGACGGGACGATCCCCCGCGGTCTGGGCAGAGGCGCGATCGCCACTCGAGTGGAGGTGAACGATGTGCTCCGCGAGGGCGCTGCCGCAGTCCTCGCCGCCGGCTATGGGGAGGATGGCGACCTCGCCCGGTGCGAGGAGAGCGGAACCTCTGCCGGAGCACTGCCCGGAGCCATCAGTGACCGGGCCAAGCTGCGGGGGAGCGGTCAACTGGGTTCGCTCGGCGCGGGCAACCACTTTCTCGAGATCCAGCTGGTGGAGGAAGTCCATGACGCCGCCGTGGCGGAGGTCTTCGGACTTACCGCCGGAATGGTCTGCGTGATGATCCACTGTGGGAGCCGGGGACTGGGCCATCAGACGTGTACCGACCAGCTGGAAGTGATGCGAGGAGCATCGGCTCGCTACCGCATCGAGCTTCCGGATCGCCAACTGGCCGCGGTTCCCGTGTCGAGTCCTGAAGGGGAGCGCTATCTGGCCGCGATGGCTTCGGCTGCCAACTTCGCATGGGCCAATCGCCACGTCCTGGCCCACGAGGCCCGAATGGCATTTGCCCGGGCGTTCTCGACGACGATCGAGAAGACCGGCATGCGCCTCGTCTTCGATGTTGCCCACAACCTCGCCAAGCTCGAAGAGCACGCGGTCGGGACCGAAACCAGGCGGCTCTGTGTACATCGCAAAGGAGCAACACGGGCCTTTGGGCCGGGGCATTCGGAACTCCCAGACGATCTTCGCCCGGTCGGCCAGCCGGTCCTGGTACCTGGGTCTATGGGCACGGCGTCATGGGTGCTGGCCGGGGTGGAGAACAACCCCGCCTTCTCATCGGCTGCCCATGGTGCCGGAAGGGTGATGAGTCGCAAGAAGGCGAAACAACAGCAGTCGGGGAGCGGGGTGAGGCGTGCTCTGGAGCGCCGGGGGATTGCCGTGCGCCCTGGATCGGTGGCACTGCTGTCGGAGGAGGCCCCCTACGCCTACAAGGACGTCGATGCGGTCGCCGACGTGTGCGAGGAGGCCGGCCTGGCCCGCAAGGTGGCGCGTCTGCGACCCCTGGGGGTCGTCAAGGGGTAGCGTCGCTCTGTGCCGGTCCGGCGGCGAGGTCGGGTACGCTCACCGTATGTTCGAGAACACGGCGCTCATCGTCATCGACGTGCAGGAGGCCTTCGACGATCCGCGGTTTGGTCGGCGCAGCAACCCCGAGTGCGAAGCCAACGTCGCTTCGCTGATCGAGGCGTGGCGTTCGGCATCGCGGCCGCTGGTGTTCGTACGACACGATTCGACCGAAGAAGGATCGTTGCTCGCCCCCGGTATGCCGGGCAATGCCTTCAAGGACGTCGTGTTCGGCAGCGCCGATCTGCAGGTGGTCAAGTCGGTGCACTCGGCTTTCTACGGACGCCCGAACCTCGACGCCTGGCTTCAGGACCAACAGGTAGGGCAGGTAGTGATCTGCGGCATTCAGACCAATGTGTGCTGTGAGACAACGGCGCGCATGGCCTCCGATCTCGGGTACGACGTGCTGTTCGTTGCCGATGCGACGTACACGTTCGACACCACCGGTCCCGACGGTGAGACCGTGTCGGCCGAGGACCTCACACGGGCAACCTGTGCCAGTCTCGAGGGCGAGTTCGCCACAGTCGTGCCCACCGTCGAACTGGTTGGCGAGGCGCAGTGACCGGGCTTCTGGCGGCGTTCGGCCTTGCCGGCAGCGCAGGGCTCAATGCCTACATACCCCTCCTCGTGGTGGCTATGGCCGGCCGCTTCCCCACCAGTGATCCCCTTCTGTCGCTGGCTTCCCCGTACGACGCTCTCACGTCGTGGTGGTCGATCGGTGTGCTGGCAGTGCTGTTCATCGTCGAGGTCACCGCAGACAAGATTCCCGTGGTGGACACGATCAACGACGCCATTCAGACGTTCGTGCGTCCCACCGCCGGTGCGATCCTGTTCGCATCGAGTGCCGGGGTGATCACCGACATCCACCCGGTGCTGGCGCTGATCGCAGGTTTGCTCGTGGCCGGAAGCGTTCACGCAGCGAAGGCGACGGTACGGCCGGCAGTGACGGCGACGACCGCCGGGACCGGCAACTGGGCTGTCAGTACCGCAGAGGACGTCGTGTCGGCTGGTGTCTCGATCCTGGCAGTGCTGGTTCCGGTTGCAGGAGCTGTGGTGCTGCTGGCCGTCGGCTGGTGGGTCGTTGTCAGAGTTCGGCGCCGAGGCCGGCGAACCTGACCGTCAGTCCAACAGGTCGCGAAGACGCCTGCGGATGTCCGGTTGGACGTGCTTTCGTAGGACGATGTCCCGCCGGTAGCTGCGGTGCACTTCGGCGATCTGCCGATCGGTCTGTTCCACGGCTTCGTCCAGGGCGGTCTTGATCGACTGCAAGTCCCTCTCCAGCCGCTCGATCCGCTCTCTGAGTTCGAGGACTCGCTTCACGCCTTCCAGATTGAGGCCCTGGTCGGTGAGCTCCTGGATCATCGCCAGGCGCTCGATGTCTTCCTGGGAGTAGCGACGCGTCCCACCTGGCGTCCGGTAGGGCTCGATCAGACCGCGCCGTTCGTAGATGCGCAGTGTCTGGGGGTGGACTCCTGCGAGTTCGGCTGCCACAGAGATGACGTACACGGCCCTGTCCTTGCGTCGCACCATCGGCTACACCCCCAGGCCTTCGCGAGGATTCAACCCCTCTTCGAACTCGTCAGCGAACTGTCTGAGCATCTTCTTTGCCTCTCTGGACAGTTTGGTGGGGACCACGACCTCTACGGTAACCATCAGGTCCCCCGGGCGCCCTTTTGCCTTGGGCACTCCACGGCCACGGACCCGGAAGGTGCGGCCGCTGCGGGTTCCGGACGGCACCTTGAGACGAACCGGGCCGTCGAGTGTCGGCACCTGGATCTCGGTCCCGAGAGCCGCCTCCGTGAACGTGATCGGTACCTTGATCGTCAGGTTGTCTCCCGACCTGCGGAACATCTCGTGGCGTGCAACGTGCACCTTGACGAGGAGGTCACCGGACGGCCCGCCACTCTTCCCCGGAGCGCCTTTGCCCTTGAGCCGGATGACCGCACCGTTCTTGACCCCCGCCGGAATCTTCACGTGCAGGGTTCGGACGCGCACCTCCGTCCCTGAGCCGTGGCAGGTGTGACAGGGCGTTCGAACCGTGGTGCCGGTACCGCCGCAAGTGGGACAGGGCGTCGTCGTCGAGAAGAAGCCCTGGCTTTGGGCGACGACACCGCTGCCCCGGCAGGTGGAACAGGTCTCGATGGGTGTGCCAGGTTCGGCCCCTCGTCCCCCGCAGGTTCGACAGGCGGCTTCGCCCTTGATCGAGACGGTCGTGGTGGCGCCTCGGACCGCATCCTCAAAGGAGAGGTGCAGCTCGGCACTGGTGTCGGCACCTCGCTGGGGACCGGTGCGGCGACTCGCCGATCCTCCGAATCCGAACAGGTCGCCGAGGCCTCCACCGAACAGGTCGCCGAGATCTTCGACGCGGAAACCTTGGCCTGCGGCGCCGAACCCGCCGAATCCGCCGGGAGCTCCCTGGAACCCCCTGAATCCGCCGGAGTCGACCATGCGCCGGACCTCGTCGTACTCCTTTCGCTGGTCCTCGTTCGAAAGCGTGGCGTACGCCTCGGAGATGTCTTTGAACCTGCCCTCCGCCTTCGGATCGTTGGGGTTGGCGTCGGGGTGGTACTGCTGTGCGAGCTTGCGGTAGGCGCGTTTGATCTCCTTGGCGTCTGCGGTCTTGGAGACGCCAAGGACCTTGTAGAAGTCTTTGTCTACCCAGTCCCTATTCATAATCCACTGCAACGAGGGCCGCTCTGATCACCCGACCGTGCAACGTGTAGCCGCGACGCATTTCGCTGGTGACGACGAGGGTCCCTTCCCCTTCCGAAGGAGCGAGTACCGCCTCGTGAATCTCGGGGTCGAATGGGACTCCGAGCGCCGGGATCGGCTCCAGTCCTTCGCTCTGGAGGATGTCGAGCATCAGGGTTCGGGTGCCCCGCATCCCTTCGAGCAGCTTCTGCTCGGTCGGCGAGCTCGCCTCGGCTGCCAGGGCGGCGTCGAGGGAGTCGAGCACAGGAAGGAGGTTTCTGGTCACTCGCTCTGCTGCCCTTTCGATGTTCTGTGCCTGCTCCCGGAGCATCCGCTTGCGATAGTTGTCGAAGTCTGCGGCGACACGCTGTAGATCGTCGAGATAGGACCCGGCTTCAGATCTGAGGTCGGCGACGGTGCGCAAGAGGGCCTGCACTGCCTGAGAGGGATCCTCAGGCAGTGCCAGACCCAGGTCACGCGGGTCGATCGGTTCCTCTTCCGACACGACCTCGGCCGGGACGACCTCTGGCTCTTCCGACATCAGGACTCTTCGCCTTCGTCGATGATCTCGGCCTCGACGACGTCCTCGTCCGAGGCCTCCTGGTCGCTCGCTCCGGCAGTCTGCTGGGCCTGTTCGGCCTGCTGCTGATACAGGCGCTGGGCCAGCGACTGCGAGGCGGTCACGAGGGCATCCATCTTGGACCGCAGATCCTCGGTGGACGAGCTCTCATCGTTCAGCGCGGAGCGGAGGTCTCCCAGAGCCGACGTGATCGCCGTCTTCTCCTCGTCGTTGAGTTGTTCGGCCTGTTCGCTGAGCAGTGTGTCCGTCTGGTGAGCGAGCTGATCCGCCTGGTTGCGGGTCTCTGCCGCCTCCCGGAGTTTTCGATCCTCCTCGGCGTACTGCTCGGCATCGTGGACCATGCGGTCGATCTCGTCACTCGACAGGGCGGTGCCACCGGTGATCGTCATTGCCTGTTCCCTGCCGGTTCCGAGGTCCTTGGCCGATACGTGGACGATGCCGTTGGCGTCGATGTCGAAGGTGACCTCGATCTGGGGCATGCCCATCGGCGCGGGCGGAATCCCGGTGAGATTGAACTTGCCCAGACTCTTGTTGGCCGAGGCCATCTGCCGCTCCCCCTGGAGCACGTGGATCTCCACCTCGGGCTGGTTGTCGGCGGCCGTCGTGAAGATCTCGGAACGGCGTGTCGGGATGGTCGTGTTGCGCTCGATCATCTTGGTGGCAATGCCGCCCTTGGTCTCGATCGAGAGCGTCAGCGGCGTGACGTCGAGCAGGAGGATGTCCTTGACGTCACCGGTCAGCACGCCGGCCTGAAGGGCTGCACCCGCAGCGACGACCTCATCGGGGTTGACGCCCTTGTGGGGGTCCTTTCCGCCGGTGAGCTTCTTCACGAGGTCCTGGACGGCGGGCATGCGGGTCGAACCTCCGACCATGACCACGTCGTCGATCGCCGAGACGGAGATCCCGGCGTCCTTGATGGCCTGCTCGAACGGCCCCTTCACCTTGGCGAGGAGGTCTTCGGTCATCTTCTGGAACTCCGACCGGGAGAGTTTGAGCTGCATGTGCAGCGGACCTTCGGTCGTCGCGGTGATGAACGGGAGGTTGATCTCGGTCTCGGCGACCTGGGACAGCTCGATCTTGGCCTTCTCGGCGGCCTCCTTGAGGCGCTGGACGGCCATGCGATCGGTGGACAGGTCGACGCCGTGCTCGTTCTTGAACTCCTTGACGAGCCAGTCGACGATCGCCTGATCCCAGTCGTCACCACCGAGCCGGGTGTTCCCGGAGGTGGACTTCACCTCGAAGACGCCTTCTCCGATCTCGAGCACCGACACGTCGAACGTGCCGCCGCCGAGGTCGAACACGAGGATCGTGTGGTCGTGCACCTTGTCGAGGCCATACGCCAGTGACGATGCGGTGGGCTCGTTGATGATGCGCTGGACTTCAAGTCCGGCGATCTGTCCCGCCTCTTTGGTTGCCTGGCGCTGGGCGTCGTTGAAGTATGCCGGCACCGTGATGACGGCTTCGGTGACCGGCTCTCCCAGGTAGGCCTCGGCGTCGCGCTTGAGTTTCATCAGGATGCGGGCCGAGATCTCCTGAGCGGTGTAGCTCTTGCCTTCGATCTCGATCTTCCATTTGGCGTCACCCATGTGGCGCTTCACGGAGCGCACCGTGCGGTCCGGGTTGGTGATCGCCTGACGTTTGGCGACCTCGCCGACCATCACCTCGCCATCCTTGAATGCGACGACCGACGGGGTCGTGCGGGCGCCTTCTGCGTTGGGAATGATGGTGGGTTCGCCGCCTTCGAGGGTGGCGATGACGCTGTTGGTGGTACCGAGGTCGATACCGACTGCCTTGGCCATGGGGACTCCTTGCGTATGTCTTTAGTGTGTCGTAAGTGTATAACCTGAGTCACCCGTTGTCATATTTCGTCTTTCTTCAGGCGACAGGCGTGGCGGTACTCCCGAACCCAGGGCTCAGGAGTACCGCCACGGTACCTACGAGCCCTGGGTTCGAGGTCAGGAGGGCACGGCGAGCTGTTCTGCCAGGCGACCGCCTCCGCACGGTGGGTGATGGTGGCCTCGTCTAGGACGGTTTGCGATAGACGTAGTGGGCCGCGGCGGTGCGAAGGTCTTCATCCGTCGCCGACCGAAAGCGGCGCGCCAGATGCCTACGTTCGATCCCTGGCGCTCCACTGGCGGCGCTTTCCACGTAGCGACGGTCGGGCAGCACGAGGCTGTATACGACGATCCGCTCGAATCCGACACGTTGAAAGAGATCCTCGACGTTCCGCGGCAGCAGCCGGTTGTGGTAGAGCAGTGGGTGACCGTAGAGCGTCTCGTAGAGACGGTCAGGCAGCGATAGGTGGGCGAGATAGGGCCAGGTCGGGTCGGCATGGTGGAGATGGT
>CBEVHI010000060.1:0-10007 GCA_965549635.1 uncultured bacterium
GTCCCGAATCCGACCTCATCGGTGCATCTGCGGAGGCGCACGGGGTGCATCTCGTGGTGGGTGTGATCGAACGTGACCGGGGAACTCTGTACTGCACGGCCGCCTTCTATGGACCGGACGGCACGCTGCTCGACAAACACCGCAAGCTCATGCCGACTGCCGCCGAACGGCTGATCTGGGGATTTGGTGACGGATCGACGATGCCGGTCATCGATACGCAGGTTGGTCGAATCGGTGCGGCAATCTGTTGGGAGAACTACCTCCCCTTGTATCGAACGACCCTGTACGCGAAAGGGATCCAGATCTGGTGCGCGCCGACGGTCGACGATCGCGAGCGGTGGGCTGCGTCGATGGAGCACATCGCTCTCGAAGGCCGTTGCTTCGTCATCAGCGCCAACCAGTACGCGACAAGGGCCGACTATCCAGACGACTATCCGGTCGACGGCGACGTGTTGATCGGTGGCGGGAGCTGCATCGTCGACCCGCACGGGGAGTTCCTTGTCGAACCCAACCGTGACGGCGAGGTGATCCTGGTCGCAGACATCGATCTCTCCGAGATTCCCAGGGCGACGTTCGATCTCGACGTCGTCGGTCACTACGCACGGCCGGACGTGTTCCAACTGGTCGTGAATGAGGACCCGCAACCGCCCGTTTCCTTCTTGTGACGGTTGGGCCGGATAGTCAGCGTCGAGCGTCACAAGAACGGAATGTGTCTATGAGCGGCATCGCCCTTCGGATCCACCGAGATCTACCCGTCGTCGACGGGCACAACGACCTGCCCTGGGCGATCAGGACGCGGGCAGGCGGCTCCCTCGAGCAGGCAGATCCGCGAGACCATCTGGCCGGCTATCACACCGACTTCCCCCGGTTACGCCGAGGCGGCGTCGGCGCCCAGTTCTGGTCGGTGTATGTGCCGTCCTGGAGCAAGGCCCCTCTAGAGGAGACCATCGAACAGATCGATCTGGTGCGGCGCATGTCAGCGATGGCGCCCGAGTGGACCGAGCTGGTCGCGACAGCCGACGAAGTCGAGCGTGTGCGGGGTTCGGGAAGACTCGCCGGGCTGCTCGGTGCCGAGGGCGGGCACAGTATCGAGAACTCGCTGTCGGGTCTCCGGAAGCTGAGTGAGCTCGGGGTGCGTTACATGACCCTCACCCACATCGACACGATCGACTGGGCCGACTCGGCGACCGATGAGGCTCGCCACGGCGGTCTCACCGACTTCGGTCGGGAAGTGGTGACGGAGATGAACCGGCTGGCGATGCTGGTCGACATCTCACATGTGTCGGTCGACACGATGTGGGATGCGATCGAGGTGTCTCGAGCGCCCGTGATCGCCTCCCACTCGAGTGCCGCAGCTCTGTCTCCCCACCCTCGCAACATCCCCGATGACGTTCTCGAAGCGGTCGGACGATTCGGGGGTGTGGTGATGATCAACTTCTATCCCGGGTTCAACAGAGCCGAGTCCGCCGAGAAGTCGCTTGGCCTGCTTGCGGAGGCACGACGGCTCCAGGCGGAACTGGGCGACGACAACGCCGTGGAAACGGCAATGCGCCGGCTGGCAGAAGAGGACCCGATGGAACCCGGTTCGCTGACCGATGTCGTCGATCACATCGAGCATGCGGTCGCTGTTGCGGGTGTCGAACACGTCGGTCTGGGCTCCGACTTCGATGGCATCGACGTCGTCCCCACCGGTCTCGAGGACGTGTCCTGCTATCCGAACATCACCGAAGAGCTGGTCAGGAGAGGCTGGGACGAACCCGAGATTCGGCTCGTCCTGGGCGAGAACTCGCTGCGAGTGCTTCGAAGGGCCGAGGAAGTCGCCGCCGGCCTCTGAGCGCTACGAGCCATCACCTGTTCTGACAGCATTCGATCAAGCCATCGAATCTTGACGCCGATGATCGTCTGTACCTCCGTAGGACCAAGGAGGAAGATGATGCGGCGGAGAATCTGGATCCTGTTGACGCTGGCGGCACTGACGCTGGTCACCGTCGGGATCATGAGTGGGGCCGGCGCCGACGAGGCGCTGGCCGACGGGATCTACTCGCTCACCGTGCCCGGTGTGGGCGAAATCGCGTTCACGGTGACCGACGGTACGGTCGCCCTCACCCCGGCACCCGACGGTTTCACCCTCGTCGCATCGGAGAGCGACGACGGTGAGTTCGTCCTGGCCTCGGACGCCATGACCATCGAGGTCGAGGTGGAAGACGGGACGCTCCAGAGCGAGGTCAAGGTCGATCTCGGGGAGCTCTCTGAAGGCGAGCATGATGTCACGATTGGCGACTACACCTTCACGATCATCGTCGGAGAAGATGGGTCGCTCTCGATGGATCAGCCCGAAGGCTTCACGCTGGAGACCGACGACGAGAGCCTGAAACTCACGGACGGGTCGATCGTCATCGAGATCAAGGCGGAAGACGGCCGGTATGAGGCGAGCATCTCTGCTGCCGAGAGCGACGACGAGCTTTCCGACACAGAAAGCGACGACGACGAGCTCTCCGACTCCGAGAGCGACGACGAGCTGTCCGACCACGAGTCTGATCAGAAGAGCGACGATGACAAGAGCGACGATCACGAGAGTGACCACGACTCCAAGGACCACGAAGACGACTGAAGCGTCGATTGAGTGGGGGGTGCCAGGGCACCCCCCACATCGACGGAAGGAGCCCCGGCCCTGAAGCGCACGAGCGAAGATCTGGACGCACTGGTCCCCGCCCTCCGGGCACGGGACCAAGCCGCGTTTCGAGCGCTGTACGACCAGCTTGCCGACAAGCTGGGTGGGTTTGCGTTCGGCATGCTGCGCGACCGGAGTGCAGCCGAAGATGCGGTCCAGCAGGCGTTCCTCGAGCTCGTCAAGGCTGCCCCGTCCCTGCGGGGCGACGGACGGTCGGTTCGCAGCTGGCTCTACCGCAGCGTGAGGTTCACGTGTCTCGACGAGATCCGCAGAAGGGCGAGGCACCCGGAGACGCTGGTCGAGGAACTGCCCGAGATCAGCGAGAGCAATGACCCCTTGGACGCGATGTTCGATCCCGATCTCGAGAATGCCCTCGCGTCACTCACTCCTGAGCAGCGCGACGTCATGATCTTGCGCCACGTTGGCGGCCTCTCCGGAGCCGAGATCGCACGCGCGATGGGGCGCAACCGTGCCGCCGTGTATGCGCTCGGCACTCGGGCCGAGGCTTCACTTCGCAGGATGTTGACAACCGTCGAATCGGACAGTCCGCCGGCGTCTGAAACGGTGAAGAGAAACCCCGCGTTCGGGAGGGCGGGCGAATGAGGATCATGATGAGAAGTGCGCTGAGCGAGCGGTTTGAACAGGGAGCCGGGTTCCGGGTGTCAGACGCGGCCCGATCGACGCACCTTGCCGCTATCGAGAGCGCGATCGAGGTTGCCCCACCGATCGTGGGGAACGGCTGGACGATGGCTCTCCGGCGACGCATCACCGGGTTCCTTGTGGCCACGATGACGCTGGCACCCGCGGGCGTCGCCCTGGCTGCCCAGAACGCCCTACCCGGCGAGACGCTCTACCCCGTCAAGCGTGCTGTGGAGAAGATTCAGGTCATGTTCGACCCTTCGATCCCCGACCGGCACCGGGCCGAGGAGACCACTGCGCTGGCGGTTTCCAGCCCGGACACAGAGGTCGACGAAGTGGCGCACGACATTCCAGCGACCGGCCTCTCAACTGAGGCTGATGACGGGATCGAAGACAGCGACGTTGGGGTGGATGCGGAAGGGCCCGAGGACGAAGGTGCCTGGGCCATCACCCAGACACCCGGCGGCAGCGAGATCGACATCGAACGGGCCTCGGACGAGTCGAGCGCCGTCGCCGATTCGACCGGTGACGAAACGGACGATGAGCACTCCTCGGACTCGGACAGCGACGAGGGGTCGTCCTCTGACGGCGACTCCGAGGAGGAGTCTCACTCGGATAGCGACGCTGAGTCGTCCGGCTAGGAGGAAACATGCACAAGCTCTCCGTGTTGCTGATCGGGCTCGTGCTCGTATCCACGGCATGCGCCTCAACTGCAACAGCGCCTTTGTCGGCGACCGTGCCGACGGCAGCCCTCTCAGCCCCGACGACAGCGGTGCCCACGACGGCGAAGGCAGACCCGCTCTCCCCCTACCTCGAGGCACTGGATCAGACTCTGGCTGCCGCTTCCTACCGGTTCGCGGCCACCGTGCAGGCACAGACCCAGTCGGGCATGATCTCAGTAGACCTCACCGGGTGGGTGAATGGCGCAGATCGCCAGTTGGTGACGACGTCCGGAGGCCGGCAGACGACGACCACGGTCAAGGATGGTGTGGCGACGGTGACCACTCCCACGGCGACAACGGAGGTGCCGCTCACTCAAGCGGCTGCGGCCCCTTCACTGCTCCTCTTGCGTGACCTGCAAGAGCCGGGTGTTGTCGGGGTCGGCGAGGTGACCGGAACGCTATCACAGGCCGTTCTCGCCGGGAGCGGACTCTCGGACGGATCCGCCGCCGGTACCGTGACGGACGCCTCGATCACCTACGAACCGGGCGGCACCTTGACCGGCTACACGTTGACCGACGGCGCCCACACCTGGACGATGACGGTGCGGATCTACGACGTTGGACAGGTGGGTGCCTGATGCACGAGCACGACTTCACGGTGCAGAACATCGGTGTCGGTCTTGAACGATCGGTGTGCTCCCGGTGCGGTTCGGTGAGTATCCAGCCGGTTCCCAGTGCGATGAGCGAACAGGAGCGGGAGCAACTCATCCGCCGGGCTTTCAAGGTCGTGTGGGACGCCCGCTCCGCGTAGCCCGGATGACCACCAGCGACTGAGATCCAATCCTCGTCGCGTCGACGCTCACCTCGTCGAGACCGACGTGCCCGAGCCTGGCGGCCACGTCGATGGCACCGTCGCTATTCAACCCGTGGCCATGTCGCGAGTCGATGCGCCACTCGGCCAGCAGGAGCCGCCCACCGGGGGAGAGGACACGGTAGATCTCCGCGAAGGACGTCTCTGGGTCCGGCCAATGGTGCAGCGATGCGATCGCCCAGACCACTGTGAAGGCGGCATCCTCGAAGGGGAGATCGTCCGCGCTCCCGATCCGAAACTCGACGTTGGACGCTCGCCGGTTCCTCCGGCGGGCGATCGTGATCAGACCTGGAGTCGGGTCGAGGCCGACGGCTCGGGCGACCTTGGGGGCCGCCAATCCAACCGCCACGCCGGGCCCGCACCCGATGTCGAGCACACGGTCCGAAGAGGCCAGGTCCGCCTGATCGACGATCCAGGCATTGGACGGAGAAGCGCGATGCGTGAGCGCGTAGAAGCGGGCTCGCCAGGCCCCCCAGGCGCCCGTCTTTGGTGATCGGCCCTCGATCACTTCTTGCGGCGGCGGAGGACAAGGTAGGCGACCACGACCGCGGCGAAGCTTCCGACGATGCGGGTGACGTCGATCGCCGGCTCCCAATCGACCTGATCGCCCCGGATCACGAACGCCCCTGCCGGGCGCGATGCAACTCCGAAACCCATGCCTTCGCCGCTGTCGCCCGAATTGGTGCCACCTCCCCCGCCTCCGCCTCCCCGGACCACCGCTGCGGGGATGACCGTGACGCCGTTCTTCTCGATCGGGTCGCCGTAGACCTGGCGTACCGTCATCAAGTCCTTGGCTTTATCGGCGAGTTCACGCACACCGCCTGGTGTCGTCGTGTCGGTCATGTGCCCTCCTGAGCGTCTCTACGAAAGACTACGCCATCGGCGGAGACGGGTTCACCGGGCGGCGTTGGCGACGATGGCATCCCGCACGAATCCGGCGAGGCCGGGTTCGAACCGGTCCCAATACTCGGCGAACCGCCGGTCGAGCACGTACATCTCACCGAGTGCTGCGTGCATTTCGGGCGAGCATGGATAGAACCAGCGGTCGATGTGGAGCCGGTGGGACTCGGCCACGGCCACTGCATCGGGGCCGGTCGGATCAGCTCCGGTGCGCTGCAGCGCGGCGAAGCGGCCGGCAATCCCGTCGCTCTCGGTTTGCTGCTCTTGCCATTGCTCCTTGGTGTAGCGAGACGTTCTGCGTCGTGACTCGTCGAGTGCTTCTCCCGACCAGCGTTCCTCCACCTCCGCCTCATGTGCCTTGGGGTCGAAGTCCCCGAACACACCCGGCATGTCCTCGTCGGCCATCGTGGTCCCTTTCTGCTTGGTGATCCCGGCGAGCTTTGCCGCCTCGCTCACCGTGTAGCTCATGACGGCAACGCTAAGCCATCACGTTACGTAGGGGTCGAGCGCCGGTGGTGCTCCCCGGTAGGATCACGGACCGTGCGTCGTCTCTCCGCCCCCATCCTGCTGGCCGTCTCGGCGCTGCTCTGGGGCGGCAACTTCGTGGTTGGCCGGGCAGTCGCGACCGGGATCCCGCCCATGGCCCTCAGCTTCTACCGCTGGCTGACGGCGTCAATCCTCCTCGTGGCGATCGCAGGCAGAGCAACGCGCCTGTCACTCCCGGAGCTGCGGCGACGCAAAGGCTGGCTGCTCATGTCGTCGTTCACCGGAGTGCTGCTGTTCCACCCGCTCGTCTACACCGGCCTGCATACGACGACGGCCATCAACGCCAGTCTCATCGTGGCGACTTCCCCGGTGATCATTCCGCTCATCGTTTTCCTGGCGTTTCGCGAGCACGTCACCGCGCGAGAAGGCGTTGGCATTGTCGCCACGATGGTCGGAGTGGTAGTGGTGCTGACCCGCGGCGACCTAGCCGCGTTGGGCGAGCTGCGATTCGCCATCGGAGACGTCCTGGTACTCGGCGCCGTGATCGCCTGGGCGGTGTACTCGGTGGGGCTGCGCCGCCGACCTGAGGTTCCGCCGCTGGCGCTGGTCACGGCGGTCGCAGTGGTGGGCACGCTGATGCTGGCGCCGTTCTACGCGTGGGAAGCGGTGACCACCGGGGGGTTCGCCTGGAACCTCCCTCACATTGCCACGTTCCTCTACGTCGGGATCTTCGCCTCGGTGGTGGCCTACATCACCTGGAACCAGGGCGTTGTGGAGATCGGTGCTACCAAGGCCGGTCCGTATCTGAACCTGATGCCGTTCTTCGCAGCCATCCTGGCGGTCGTGTTCCTCGGCGAGTCGATCGAGGTGTTCCATCTCGTCGGGGCTGCGTTCATCGGCGGAGGCCTGTGGGTCAGCACCAGGTGATTCCCCCGTTCTTGTGACGCTCGCCTCGGACTATCCGGCCCTACCGTCACAAGAACGAGGTGACCTATGTCGCGTCGAGCTTCCGTAGGTAGCCGAGCCTGTCGTCCTCGGGCAGCCATGCGATCTCGAAGGCATTGCGAACCAACTGCCGCACCTCGGCGCGTGACAGATCGACCGCCTGCTGCACGGCGAGCAGGTTCTCATTGATGTACCCGGGGAAGTAGGCCGGGTCGTCGGAGTTGATCGTCACCCGAAGACCGGCGTCGAGCATCGAGCGGATCTGCTCTGCTTTGAGGCTCCCTGCGACATAGCTGTTCGAGATGGGACAGACCGTGAGCCCAAGCCCGCGCTCGCGGATCTCGGCCACGAGGTCAGGGTCCTCCAGGCAGTTGACTCCGTGGTCGATCCGTTCGACGCCGACGTCGTCGAGGCACTGCCAGATATGCTCGACCGAGTCCTCCTGATCGACGTCACAGTGCATCGTGAGATGGAACCCTTCGGCTCGTGCCCGTGCGAAGACGCCGACGAACTTGACCGGCGGGTTGTTCCTCTCATCGGAGTCGAGGCCGACCCCGACGATCCAATCGCGATAGTCGAGGGCCCGTTCGACGGTGTCCATGGCCGACTCGGCGCTGAGGTCCCGCAGGAAGCACATGATCAGCTGGCTGCGGACGCCGAGTTGCTGCTCGGCATCGATCTGCGCCCGGCGGATCCCGCCGATCACCGTGTCGAAGGCGACGCCTCTCGTGGTGTGCGCCTGTGGATCGAAGAACACCTCCGCGTACGCGACGCCTTGGGATGCCGCCTTCGTGAAGTAGGCCCAGGCCAGCTCGTAGAAGTCCGCTTCGGTGAGCAGCACGCTCATGCCCTCGTAGTACTGGGCAAGAAACGAGGGGAGGTCGTCGAAGTCATAGCCGGCGCGCATTTCCTCCACCGATCGGTAGGGCAGTGTCACGCCGTTGCGCTGGGCGAGTGCGAACTTCAGCTCCGGTTCGAGCGTGCCTTCGAGGTGCAGATGCAGCTCCGCCTTGGGGAGGCCGGTGATGAACGTCTCCATGATGACTCCAGTTGGCTTCTGTTCGGAGGCTACGTGGCTTCAGTGGCGGGCGGCCGAAATGGTCGCTGCCGAGGTGTCGGGGTCGGTCACGGAGAGTACGACCCTTGCGTACTTCCAGCCCTCGGTGTCGATGACGAGCAAGCGGCTGCGACGAGTCGCGGCCCAGAACTGGGTGCGCTCGCCGACCCCGTAGAGCCCGTATCGAAAGAGCCCGGGAAGGTGCGTGCCGAGCTTCCGGAACAGGGAGCCGATCGGCACGTCTTTGCGGTCCATCGCCGTGGCCGAGGTGATCTTGTCGATAGGAATGACCAGTCGGTGGCGGAAAGCGGGGATGGTCTCGATCGGGGAGAGCGTGACGGTGATGTGCTCGAGGCCGGTTTCGATCTTCATGCGGCCAGCCTACGCTCAAGCCCGGAGGTGAGCGTGAGCTATATCGAGACGATTGACGATCGCGAATGGGACGGCGAACTTGCCGAGCTGCGACCCGGCGTGGTGGACCCGGCCCATGACCGGGTCGACAACATCATGGCGATCCACTCGCTCGATCCGGGCAGCATGAGCGCCCACCTCGGCCTGTACCGGCAGGCGATGCACAGCACCAAGACCCTGCGCAAGGTCGACCGCGAAATGATTGCCCTGGTGGTGAGCCAGATCAACGAGTGCCACTACTGAGTGACTCATCACCGGCGCGGTCTGCGCCGTCTTTTGAAAGATGACGATCTGCTGGCCGCGATCGAGGCGGATTTCGAGAACGCCGGTCTGGACGAGCGGCGCGTCACCATGCTGCGTTTCGCGGCCAAGCTGACCCGAACACCATCGGTGATGACCGTCGATGACGTCGAGGCTCTCCGGTCTGCCGGCCTCTCCGACCTGGACGTCTTGCACATCACCGAGGTCGCCGCCTACTACGCCTATGCCAACCGGATCGCCGACGCGCTCGGCGTCGGTTTGGAGCCGTGGATCTCAGACGATGCCTGAGCCGGACGCTTGGGACTCGAGCCGGCGATCGGGTCGCGGCCGGCATCGTACATTGGGTCTTCGGTGATAGCCCTCATCGACCGACTCGCTGTTTTGCGAAGAAGACGGAAGTCGGTCAGGATGCTCGCCCATGCGTTCCCTGTCCTTCTTCGGCGCGCCCATGCTCGTGGCGATCCTCGTTTTCGCGACGGCACCCGTCGCACGCGCGGACCTTGCGGTGCTCCGGTCGAGTGACGCCGGCTACGTGACCGACCTGGAGACACAGGGCCTGTCCAACGGGTCGCTCCCGGACGAAGCGCTCGTCGGGACGCTTGGCACACAGGGTCGCTGCCTTCTCGATGTGGACTCGGCAGAACCGTGGGATCAGCTCGTGCTGGAAGCTGCCGCCGACGGCGTCCGCATCGAAGCCGGCTCCTGCTATCGGGATCTCGCCGCCCAGCGCAGCACCTACATTCAGAACTGCGGATCGTTGCGTGCCCCGCAGAGCGACTGCAATGTCGCGACGGCGACGCCGGGCCGCTCGAATCACGGTTGGGGGAGAGCCATCGATGTCACCTCCGAGGGGCGCCAGATCGGCTGCCGCAGTGAGGCGTTCCGCTGGCTCACAACCCACGCCTCGAGGTATGGCTGGGTACACCCGTGGTGGGCAGACTGTGGTGGGGACACCCCGGAGCCATGGCACTGGGAGTGGGGCGGGATCGAGATCATCGCGTCGCCGGTATTCCCTATCGACATGCGTCCGATCTGACGGGCTGCGCCGGACCTGTCGCGGCTACATCTGCCATCACTTATGTGGGACTAGCGGATAGGGTTGAT
>CBEVHI010000061.1:0-9869 GCA_965549635.1 uncultured bacterium
AGTTCGGGTGTCCATCCAGCTTGAACCGGCTTGACACGAATGCGTGCGTCCACGATGGCGACCCCTTCGCCAGGGGCCAGCACCTTGACCGGATTCAGGTCCATCTCGGTGATCTCCGGCACTGCTTCGGCCAACGCCGAGATTCGCAGGATGACGTCTTCGAGGGCGGGTACGTCGGCAGGCGGGCTGGACCGATACCCCTCGAGGAGCGGCGCCGACTTGATGGACCGCACCATCTCGGCGGCCTCGAGGTCGGTGACCGGATTGATACGAAACGCAACATCTCCGACGAGCTCGACCAACACGCCGCCCATGCCGAACCCGATCAGGGGGCCGAACGCCGGGTCCTCGGTCATGCCGACCAACACCTCGAGTCCGGCACCAACCATCTCCTGTACGAGCACGCCCTCGGCATCGTCGACCAACCCCATCAGGCGACGGAACGTGCTCCGCACCGCTTTCTCTCCGCTGACGTCGAGCGCCACGCCTCCAACATCGGATTTGTGAACGGCGGACGGCGACACGACCTTCATGGCTACCGGAGCGTCCAACCCCTTGGCGAAGTCAACCGCGTCGGAGGCGCTGGTCACCACGGCGGACGGTGGCAGGCAGAGACCGTACGCGCACAGAACCTCGTCCACTTCATCCGGATCGAGCCACCCTCCGTCCTCTCCGAGACGTTCGAGCGCCGCTCGAGTGACGGCTCGCGCCGCCTCCGGCTGCGCGTCGGCAAACTCGGGCACGCTCCCCTCCGGTTTCGCCAGCCACTCTCCATGTCGGACGACTCTCGACAACGCGACAGCGCCTGCCTCCGGAAACTCGTAGGTGGGAATCCTGACTCGTTCGTCCGCGAGGAGCTCCGCCGGGTTCTCCGCGGACATGAAGACCGACAGGATCGTCTTGTCTCCTTCGTAGGCAGCGCCGGCATCACGGATGACGCCGGCGATGTCGCGCGCACCCCCAGGCGTGGTCGGAATGTAGGACACAATGAGCGAGTCGATCTCATCCGAGTCCAACAAGGTCGCAATAGTGTGCTCGTATTCTGCAGAGCCGGCAGCCGCGATCATGTCGACAGGGTTGCGGGTCGAAGCGTCGGCCGACAGCTGCTCGGCAAGCTTGGAACGCAGCGAGGCCGAAAACTCGGGGACTTCCAGACCATTCGACTCGAGTGCGTCGGCGGCGAGAATCCCCGGTCCGCCCGCATTGGTGATGATGCCAACCCGGCGTCCCTTGGGGATAGGCTGGCTGGCCAGCAGCACGGCAACGTCGAAGAGACCCTCGAGTGTCGCCGTACGAATCACTCCGGCTTGATGGAAGAGCGCGTCGACGGCCACATCGACCGAGGCGAGGGCACCCGTATGACTGCTGGCAGCACGAGTTCCCGCCTTCGTACGACCCGACTTGACCGCGATGATCGGTTTCTTGCGCGCGATGCGACGGGCAAGACGCCCAAACCGACGCGGGTTTCCGAAAGACTCGAGGTAGAGAACGATGACGTCGGTGTTCGGATCTCCCTCCCAATACAGCAGCAGGTCGTTACCGGAGATATCCGCCTTGTTGCCGACGGAAACGAACGACGAGATCCCGATGCTGTTGCGGATCGCGTAGTCGAGGATGGCGATACCAAGCGCGCCGGACTGACTCGACATGGCGACATTGCCGGCCGGAGGAAACACCGGCGAGAACTGTCCGTTGACGGCCACTCTCGGATCCGTGTTCAGCACACCCATGCAGTTCGGCCCGATCATCCTCATCCCAGCAGCTCTGGCTGTCTCCACCAGCTCACGCTCCAGCACGGCGCCCTCCGGGCCGACCTCGGAGAATCCGGCCGAGATGACGACGAGACCACGGACGTCCTTCTCTGCGCACTCCTTGACGGCAGGGATGACCAGCGGTGCCGGCACGACGAGGAAGGCCAGGTCCACCGGGTCCGGAATGTCGAGCACGCTCTTGTAGGCCTTGACCGAGTGCACGTAGGTTGCCGCAGGGTTGACCGGGTAGATGGGACCGGAGAACCTGCCGTGCAGCAGGTTGTGCAGGAGTCTGCCACCGATCGAGTCCTCGTTGCGGCTGGCACCGATCACCGCTATCGACCGGGGGTAGAAGATCGGATTCAGCGACGCAGCGATCGCCCGCCGCTCTCTCTCCTCCTCGGCAGCACGAGTGCCCTCGGACTGGGCGACCGGGAAGCTGACGCTGTAGACACCCTCTTCCATGGTCCGCTCGACCTTGTAGCCGGAGTGCCGGAACATGCGGATCATCTGCACATTGTCCGGAAGTACGAGCGCTTTGAACCCCTTCAGACCGGTCGTCCTCGCGTAGGCGGTCATGAGCTGGAGGAACTGGGTGCCGATGCCCCGGTTCTGATGGGCGTCGACGACTGCGAAGGCGACCTCGGCGTACGTGGGATCGTCTTCGTCCCTGTCATATCGACCGACACCGATCATCCGGTCATCGAGGATGGCGACGAACGCCATGCGGTTGTCGTAGTCGACGTTCGTGAAGTACTCCAGCTCTCGTGGCGACAGATCCTCCTTGTCCTGGAAGAAGCGGAAGTAGCGGGACTTCGCCCCCATGCCCAGAAACATGTCGTGCAGCAGCTCCTGGTCGGCTGGGGTGATCGGTCTGATGTGCACGACACCCCCGTCTCTCAGCACCGCATCGACTTCAAATTCCGCAGGGTATTCGGCCATGGGCCCTCCTTCTCCATGTGATTCTGCCACGATCCGGCCCCAGCCCCGCCCGCACGCATCTGCGGGTCCTCGGTAGTGTGCAACTCGTGAGTACCGTCGTGTTTCCCTTCAAGGACGAAGACCCATCGGTCGTCATCCACAACATCGACGCGGCCGTCTCCCACCCGGCCGTCACCGAGGTGATCTGTGTCGGCTTGCACCGCAACGTCACCTTCGATGCGGTCGAGCAGGTGACCGGCGAGCACGTCACCCTGATCCTCCAGGAAAGAGTCGGATCGATGAGACCGGGCAAGGGGGACGCCATGAACACTGGCCTCCTCCGCTTCCTGGAGGCTTCGAGCCAGCGGCGGCTGCACTTCTACGATGCCGACATCACCAACTTCGGTGCCGACTGGATCGACCAGGCAGAACGCGCCGCCGATCAGGGCTTTGATGTCGTCCGACACTTCTTCCCGCGAGCCTCGACCGACGCCATGATCACCTGGATGATCACCCGGGTCGGTTTCGCGATGCTCTGGCCAAACAGCGAGCTCCCCCGCATCGGGCAGCCGCTCGGCGGCGAGCTCCTGCTGACGAGGACCGCGGCGGAGGCGCTGGCATCTGACCGGCGGGTGCTGGCGCAGAGCGACTGGGGGATCGACACCGTCTACACGTTCTCCATGATCCAGCAGGGGCTACGGTTGTACGAGACGTACGTTGCGGGAGGCAAGCAGCATCGTCTCTACGGCGGCCTCGAGGATCTCAACACGATGCTGGTGGAGTGCTTCTCCGCCATCCAGTCGCTGCGAAACGAGACCGTTCCCGAGGGAACGCCACACGTCAAAGAGGAGACCGGACCGGCGACCGACGCAATCGCCACGAAGATTGGCTACGACGTCGACGCCACGGTGCAGCTTCTTCGTTCCGACTGGTCGGACCGCCAGGAGGAACTGCTCGAGGTACTGCCAGAACGAGTCGGCGACGGCATGCGGGCAGCCCGACGCTACGCAACGGTTGCGTTCATGGACGAAGACGCCTGGTACGAGACCTACCGGGCGCTGCTCGACCACTTCGACGCGAAGGATGACGACTGGCGGCGCTTGCTGTTCAGACTCTGGGTGGCCCGGGTCCTGCAGTACACGTTCACACAGGCGCTACGAGGCCATGCGGCCGCCACCACCTATCTCGACGCCATGGTTGCTCGGATGATGCGGCACTCCGTCGGTCGTTAGCATCTCCTGGCATGGACGAGATCATCTGGCAGCCGCAGCATCCCGAGGACACCCGGTTGTACGAGTTCATGCAAGGCCTCCCCTCCCGACCGAAGACCTATGACGAATTGTGGGAGTGGTCGATCTCGAATCGGGCCGCGTTCTGGCAGGCCGTGTGGGACTTCGGAGACGTCATCGCGTCGGTCCCTCCGACGACGCCCATCGGACGCGAAGCCATGCCCGGAACGGAGTGGTTCCCCGGGGCCCGTCTCAACTACGCGGAGAACCTGTTGCGAAGGCGCGATCAAGACGTCGCCATGATCGCCGCGGCGGAGGGCAGGGAGACCGAACGGATCTCCTGGGTTGAGCTCGCCACTCGCGTCGCCCGTGTGCAGGCCGGCCTCGAGGCGCTCGGTGTCGGGCCGGGAGACAGGGTCGCGGCGCTCATCCCCAACTCCTCGTTTGCGGTGATCGGCATGCTCGCCACCGCCGCCATCGGAGCGATCTGGTCCTCATGCTCCCCCGACTTCGGGCCACTTGGGGTCATCGACCGGTTCGGACAGATCGAACCGAAGGTACTCATCACCGCCGACGGCTATCGCTACAACGGCAAGACCCACCTGCTCGATGCCACCGTGCGCTCGGTCACCGCGCAACTCCCCGACCTGCAGCGGCTTGTCGTCATCGACTTCGTGGGCCGGCCATGGGCCGTCGCAGGAGTCCCCACCATGACATGGTCGGAACTCGAAGCCGGCGACGCCACCGAACCCCACTTCGCCCAGCTGCCCTTCGACCATCCCCTGTTCATCATGTACTCCTCTGGCACGACCGGACCTCCGAAGAGCATCGTCCACGGGGCCGGAGGCACACTCCTCAAACACCTCTCGGAGCATCAGCTCCACTCTGATGTGCACAGGGGCGATGTCGTCTTCTGGTTCAGCACCTGTGGGTGGATGATGTGGAACTGGTTCGTCAGTGCCCTTGCCTCAGAGGCGTCGATCGTCGTCTACGACGGCAGCCCGGCGCACCCGGACCTGGGCGTGCTGTGGAGACTTGCCGAAGACGCGGGGATCACCCACTTCGGGACGAGTCCCAAGTTCCTCTCGGCGAATGCCAACAACGGCCTCGTCCCATCGGCGATGGCGGATCTGTCGGCGATGCGATGGCTGGGATCGACGGGCATGCCCTTGAACCCGGAACAGTTCGACTGGGTCTACGACAACGTGAAGGCCGACGTCCAGCTGGCCTCCATCTCCGGGGGAACCGACATCATCGGGTGCTTCGCTCTCGGGGTCCCGATCCTGCCGGTGCGACGAGGTCAACTGCAGGGGCGCGCTCTCGGCATGGCCGTGGAATCGTGGGACGGAGACGGCAGACCTCACATCGGGAGGAAGGGAGAACTCGTCTGCACCGCGCCGTTCCCTTCCATGCCGGTGTCGTTCTGGAAAGACCCGGACGGAAGTCGCTATCGGGCGGCGTATTTCGAAGACTTCCCTGGAGTCTGGACGCACGGCGACTTCATCGAGATTCGCCCGCAGGGCGGTGTCATCATCTACGGGCGGTCGGACACGACACTCAACCCTTCCGGAGTGAGAATCGGGACCGCCGAAATCTACCGGGCGATCGAACCGATGGCCGAAGTCGACGACTCGATCGTCGTCGGCCATCAGACGGCAGACAACGTCGAGGTGGTCCTCTGTGTGAAACTGGCCGCAGGAGTGACGCTGGACGATGCGCTGCAGTCGGCGATCAAGGACCGCATTCGCTCGGAGACATCGCCGCGCCACGTCCCCAAGCACATCTTCGCCGTCGATGCGATCCCCTACACGATCAGCGGCAAGAAAGTGGAGAAGGCCGTGCGTCTGGCCATCGCCGGCGAGACCGTGTCGAACAGGGATGCACTCGCCAACCCCGAGTCCCTGGACCAGTACGAGCACCTCCTGGCTCGCTGAGCAGCCGACAGCCGACAGCCGACAGCCGACAGCCGACAGCAAAGCTCTCACACCAATGCGTGCCCGAGGACGCTCTTGCTGTTCGCTGTGAGCTGTTCGCTGTGAGCTGTCAGCTCTCCGAGGACAGCTGCTGGCCTGCCAACGTGGCGAGCGGGAACGGCTCGCTCTCGGTCAGCTCCGGTAGGAACTTCGACAAGCTGGCGATTTGAGCCTCGAACGTCGCCGGAAGTCCGGTGCCGATCAGACGCCGGGCGATCATGATCAGCTCATCGTGCACCATGCGGACGAACTCCCCGTCTGACCTACGATCGACCGGGATCTCTTTGAGTTCGAAGTAGTCGACCTTGCTCTGGGGCCCTTTGAGAATCACGATCGGGTCCCGATCTTCGTCCTCTTCGAGACGTCCGCGCACGGTAGCCGCATAGAACATCGGCATGAGATCCTCGTGTCCGATGTTCCAGAACCGTTCATACGGCTTGTGTGAGAAGAGTTCGATGCTGCCGTCCTCGGCTATGCCGACCGCGAAGATACATCCCGGATAGTCAGAGTCGGACTTCTTGTAGTCCGTGTAGATCTCGTAGCCGATGGTTCCCTGCTCATCAAACACGGTCGGCGCTGCGACGAGCTCGGCCGTTCGCTTCTGCTCGACGGTCTCGATGTCGTACTCCTTGCACAGCGAACCCCGACGCGGAGGCGGCTCGACACCGACGAGGTAGGGAAGCCTCACCGTGACCGTCGTGCCTCTTCCCAGCTCGCTTTCGATCGTGAGTGCCCCCCCGAAGTCCGCGACCGTCTGACGGACGAAGACAAACCCCAACGAGTGCAACTCGCCGTCGAGGGTCTCGCGGTCGGCGAGGAGCTGGTCGATCTTCTCTTGGGGCATCCCAGACCCGTCATCTCTCACGGTGAGCAGCAGTTCATCACCGGCCGTTCGCTCCTCAACGCGAATCACGCCCAGCTTCTTGTCCCTCATCGCATCGACGGAGTTCATGATCAAGTTGAAGTACATGCGGCGGAATCGAAATCGGTTGCCATGCACCACAGCGGGTTCCAGTGTGCCGACTTCCAGCTCAACTCGAGCAGAGCTCTTCTCGGTGACATAGCCGTACACGACGTTGCGCACGTAGTCCTCGATATCCCCCGCAACGTCAAAGACCTCATCGACCTCCTCATTGCGACGCTCGGCCCAGAAGTGTTCGATGCGGTAGTAGACCCCGCACAACCAGCGGATGATGTTGCGGTAGTGGCTGCGGGAGCGCACGCTCCGCGACTCGTTGGGAAGGAGCGACATCGCCTCCTCGATGTGACTCCAGAGGGGATGCAGAATCAGCTCACACAGGTCGTGGATCGCCGTGATGTAGTCGTCTCCCAACGCTAGAACCGCCTGCGGCCCGGCGAAGCTGCGGACCGCCGACGCGTACTCGTTGTGGGCGGCTCTCAGATCGGCGGCTCTCGCACGGAGTGCAAGCAGGTCTTGTCCGGAGGGAATGTCAAGATCGGTGATCGCGTACAGCTCGAGATCGGTATCCAGTCCGACATGGAAGTGAATGACCTCGTCGATGAAGCGCTCGACGCGAAGGTCATGGATGAGGAACTTGACCTCGGCAACGTCCTTCTTGATTCCCTCGGTGTGATCGGACATCGCCAGATCGATGATAGGCGGGTCAGGCCCGGATATCAGCGGGCTCCGAGCCTCTTCAGCGATCGGGAAACCGCCATGATCAGCAGGATGAGTCCTGCCGGCATCGTGAACAGGTAGAAGAGCGCCGCCGTGTTCACCACGGCATCGGCGCGCTGCAGCGCCGCGAACACCACTGACGCGCTCGCCGCAGCGACCGGGAGCGCGACCAGACCGGTGAAAACCTGGTCCGCTGCCAGCAATGGCCCTTCAAAACCGCCCCTCCCTACGGTCATGACCCCCACAACGGCTCCAACGAGAAGCACCAGGATCAGCGCGGAAGCACCCGCCTGGACGAATGCGGAGACGGCCAGCACTGCGGCGATTGCCACCGCCGCTCCTCTCCGCCACGGGACCGGCAGGTACGTTCGCTGCCACACGAGGTAGCCGACCGCCAGAACGGCCGCCGAAGCAAACGCAAAGAGCGTGAATGTTCCGATCGGGGTCCAGAAACCGTCCTCGACCCGCCAGGTGACCGCCCACATGCCCCATGCGGCCCCCACCAGGATCGACCAGCGAACGAGTCGCCTCGGTGACCATGTGGCCATGGCTCGCGGCACGAGCAGCCAGCCGCCGACCACGGTGATCAGGTCGTGCCAGGCGAGACCGGTCCAGGAGATACTCCACGGGAGATCGCCGTAGAGGGTCGTCGCGACCGCACCTTCGACGAGCCAGCCGAATACGGCCCCGGCCAGGACAAGGCCGAGAACGCCGCGGAGATCGAAACGTTCGATCAGCATGAGCACCAGCAGCGAGACCAGCGAGTACGCCAGCCAGGAGAGCGCATAGCCGCCCGCACTGTCCGTCGGGCGCCATCTCGCCCAGAACAGCGCTTCGGAGTACACGACCGAGATAGCGCCCAGCGCACCTGCGGCGATGATGGTCCTGAGTATTCGGGAGGTCACGCTGAGAGACTCTACGGCACCGCGGTTCGTGTTCGAGACTTCCCTTCGTCGGCTCTCACGGACGACCACTAGCCTCACACGTGGAGGTGAGCTCATGCGACTGAGCAGTTCGAGTTTCGTAGACGGCCATCCCATCCCCGGCGACTTTGCCTTCTGCCTTCCCGATCCGGACGCGCATGCGACGTTCGGACCGAATCGCAATCCGGCACTGTCGTGGGATGATCTTCCCGAGGGAACGAAATCCCTGGTGGTGACCTGTCACGACCCTGTCGTCCCGACCAAGCCAGACGACGTCAACCAGGAGGGCCGCGAGGTGCCGCCCGACCTTCCCCGTACCGACTTCTTCCACTGGGTGCTGGTCGATCTCGACCCCAAGATGGGCGGTCTCGCCGAAGGGTCCTGCTCGGATGGCGTGACCCCGAGGGGCAAAGGTCCCGACGCACCGTTCGGCCGTCACGGCATCAACGACTACACCGGCTGGTTCGCCGGCGATGCCGACATGGGCGGGGACTACTACGGGTACGACGGGCCATGTCCACCATGGAACGACTCTTTGGTGCACCACTACGTCTTCACCGCGTACGCTCTCGACGTCGACCGCCTCGCGGTAGAAGGAGCGTTCGGCGGGTCGGACGTTCGAGCCGCGGTCGAGGGGCACGTGCTCGGGAGCGCGTCGACCTCCGGCACCTACACGCTCAACCCCCGGCTGCGGGAGTAGACCCGGCGGTCAACAGAACGACCCCGAGCGTCCCACCGCCGAGCTCTCGCCTTTCGATAATCGAGAGGTCGTGCGCTTGGGCCAGTGTGTCGATGCCGCCGGCGGAGAGGAAGTCCCGGTGATTGCGCCAGTGGTCGTCGCCGGCTGCGATCTCGATGGCGACGATCCCCGCGCGAAACAGCCTCCCTTTGATCGTTCGGTAGGGGCCCGGGAGGAAGTCGGAGACAAGGATGAAGCCGTCGGGCCTGACGACCCTTCGCAACTCTCCGACGGTCGCGAAGCGATCCCGGCGCGGCAGTTCGTGCAGCACGAGGGAGATCATCACCAGATCGAAGACGTCGTCCTCGAAGGGTAGGGCCGTGCCGCTCCCTTCCCTGAGGTCGGCATGCGGTCCGAGTCGTCCACGGGCGACACCGAGCATCGCCTCCGACGTGTCGACACACGTCACCCTGCAGCCTGCCTTCTGATAGGCAGCCAGCTGTGCCCCGGTTCCGCCTCCCACGTCGAGAACCGCCATACCGGCTCGAGGAGAGCACATCTCGATGCCCGCCCTGCGAAAGCGTCCGAGGAACGGACCGATCAGGCGGTCATACCAGCGAGCAGCCGTAGCGTACGAGTCGTCTGTCCGCTCGCCCATTGGTCCTCCTGTGCCCGGGGTGGGATTCGAACCCACACGCCCTCACAGGGCAGCGGATTTTAAGTCCACCACGTCTACCGGTTCCGTCACCCGGGC
>CBEVHI010000062.1:0-9850 GCA_965549635.1 uncultured bacterium
AGGGAGGATGCGGTGATCCCCTTGCCGAGACTGGAGACCACACCGCCCGTTACGAACACGTACTTCGCCACGGGACGTCAGCGTAGCAGCCTTGGGCTCCTGTCAGCCGCCTTGTCCACGAGCCGCCGCGATCAACTCGGCTGCGTGGTTGCGACCTTGTCGAGATTCGGGCAAACCGGCGAGCATTCTCGTCAGCTCGCGCAAGCGATCTTCGCCATCTACGGCTCTGACGCTGGCCCGGTTCCCTTCTCTGGTGACGACAAACTGTCGGGTCGCGAACGCGGCGACCTGCGGAAGGTGCGTGACGCACAGGACCTGTCGCGTCTGCGCCAGCTTGGCGAGTTTGCGGCCGAGCACGAAGGCGGTCTCGCCGCCGACTCCGGCGTCGATCTCATCAAAGGCACTCACCCGCACGTCCCCGACCGAGGAAGCCAGATGAAGGGCGAGGACCAGGCGACTGAGCTCTCCTCCCGACGCAACCCGATCGACCGGTCCGGGCTCGATTCGTCGATCGGAGGAAAAGCTGATTCGGGCGACATCTGCTCCGCCGGCTGTCGCGTCGGCTTCCTCGACGTCTACCACGAGGACGGGATCGGCGAACCCGAGCTCTCTGAGGTGCACGAGGGCTTCTTGCTCGATCGCCTTACCGGCGTGCTCACGTGCCACGCGCAAGGATCTTCCCGCGTCCTCGAGCCGGCCGGTGGCAACCTCGAGATCGCCGCCGAGCGTCTCGGACCGCTTCAGAAGCGCATCCAACTCTGCGACCCTCTCCTCTGCTCCTGAGGCGAACTCGAGCACGTCGTGAAGAGTGTCTCCGTACTTGCGGCGAAGATCGCCGAGGCGTGACAGACGAAGCTCCAATTCGTCGAGCGCAGCGGGATCGTGTTCGAGGCTCTCGCGCAGCTGGCGAACGCCGGTAGACAGGTCCCCCATCCGAACGGCCGACTCCTCAGCCTCCCCGAGAAGAGGCCCGGTGGAACGGTCGATTTCCGCAACATGCTTCAACTCGTCGACCACCACTCCCAACTCGTCGGTGCCCCTTGTGAGGGAATCGTGTGCGCGCGAGAGGCGTTCGATCAGCTCTGCTGCATTGCGCAGCCGGACAGCTTCGGCGCGCAGACGCTCATCGTCGCCTTCATGGAAGCCCGCCGAATGGATGTCCCTTCGCTGATAGATCAGCAGGTCACGCTCTCGCTCCAGAGCCCGACGGTCGCCGCCGACGGCAAGCAGGTCATCTCGCAGTTGCTGCACTTGCTCCCACGCCGCCCTGTAGCCATCCAATGGCCCGGTCGACTCCAGGCGGGCGTCGATGAGCTTGCGGAGCGCTGCGGGACGAGAGAGTTGGTGCCGGTCGTGCTGGCCGACGATCTCGACGATCTGGGCAGTCTCGTCTTCGAGTCTCTTCGCGGGGACCATCGCTCCATCCAGATAGCCTCTGCTCCTCCCATTGGTGATCCGTCTGGACAGGACCATCTCTCGGTCGTCGACGACGAAACGCCCTTCGACCATGGAGTCTGCCTTGCCACCCACCTGAGCCGTCGACCCTGTCAGGAGTCGAAGCGCCCCCAACAGCATGGTCTTACCTGCGCCGGTCTCGCCGCTGAAGACGACCAGACCGGGCCCTGGATGGATGGTCACATCGTCGAGGATGCCGAGGTTCTCAACTCTGAGTTCGTCAAGCATCCCCGACAGACCTGCGATCTTCATTCAGGTGGAACTTGTCCTTGACGCGATGCGGGAACGATGTGCCTGAGATGTCGATGAACCGAACCTGTCGGGAGCTCCGCTCGATCACGATCACGTCGTCCTGAGAGGCCGTCCCCAAGTCACGGCCGTCCACACTCACCCCCGCCGGACGGTCGGCAACGACCGTGCACCGAATCTCGGCAGCAGGATGGAGAATCACCGATTTCGAGAACAGAGAGTGTGCGGCGACGGGCGACATGATGATGGCTTCGACTTCCGGGTCCATCAGCGGACCCCCTGCAGACAGGTTGTACGCGGTTGATCCGGTTGGTGTGGCGAACACGAGACCATCGGCGTGATAGTCGATGAACCGTTCTCCATCGACGCGAACCTCGATGGAGATGATGCTGTGTCCTCCGGTCTTCTCCACCACGACATCATTGATGCCGACGACCGGCTCGCCACCACGCAGCGATGCCTGAATCGTCATCCGCGTCGACTCGCGCCACTTCCCTGAAGCCAGGGTATCCAGAGCTCCGGGAACATCGGGTGGCTCGATGTCGGCGAGGAAACCTTTCCGCCCCACGTTCACACCCAGCAGCGCGGCCTCTGCCCCCAATGCAATCTTCGCTGCCCGAAGCACGGTGCCGTCCCCGCCGATCGCCACCACGACTTCGAGATCCTTGTCGCTGGGATCGACGACATCGATGCCTCGTTCCCGGCAGCCACCGCGGAACTTCTCTGCGACTGCTCCAGCCTGCGGTCTGCGTTCATGCACGACCATCGCGAGCTTCATCCGTACACCGCCTCCGCTATCGCTTTCTCGTCGACTCCCGGGGCTCCTTGCCGTGCCCACACCAGGAACTCGATGTTGCCTCCCGCTCCTCGAATGGGCGAACGGATCACACCCTTTGTTCCGAGGCCACCGTCGGCCAAGCAGGTCGTTACCGTCTCGAGCACTTCCATGTGCAGACCAGGGTCGCGCACGATACCGCCCTTGCCAACCCGGCCCTTGCCTGCTTCGAACTGGGGCTTGACCAGCAACAGGTAGTCGGTTGTTTCAGTGCCGCTCCGCAGAAGCGTCGAGACGACCGTGCACAGTGAGATGAACGAGAGATCGGCGACGATGATGTCGAAGGGCGCCCCGATCTCCGTGGGATCGGCGTGACGGATATTCGTTCGCTCGATGACATGGACTCTCGGATCGGTGCGGAGCTTCCAGGCAAGCTGCCCATACCCGACGTCGAGGGCCACGACCGTTGCGGCACCTGCCTGAAGGAGGCAGTCGGTGAATCCTCCAGTCGACGCCCCTACATCGAGACACGACCTCTCCTGCACCACAACAGGGAATACCGCCAGCGCTCCCGCCAGTTTCTCCCCCCCGCGCGAGACGAACCGTTTCGCCGGTCCTTGGAGACGCACCGATACGCCTTCATCGACCATGGTGGAGGCCTTGGGGACCGGAACTCCTCCTACCGTCACGAGGCCGGAGTCGATGGCGGCTCTCGCTTCGCTGCGGGTGGCCACGATGCCGCGACGAACGAGCTCCATGTCGAGCCTGCGCCTGCTCAGACGGACTCCTCCGTCTTGTCCTCGAGACGCTCTGCCAGGAGCTCGGCGAGTTTGGCGGCGGCCGCGGCCGCATCCGCCGGGTCCATGGCGGCGAGCTCCTCGAGCAATTCGGCGACCTGCGTATCATCCATCTGCGGCATTATCACATCTCACCACGATGGGAGCAGGCATTTGATTCCGATCCGAGACGCGAATCCGGGTCTCACACGCCCGGTCGTCACCTGGCTCGTCGTCGGGATCGCCGCGTTTGTGTTCTTCTTCGTTCAACCGCAGAGCGAACGAGCCGCCCTGGAGTTCGACGTTCAGCATGCAGCTATTCCCTGCGAGCTGACGACTCGTACCCTCCTGGACCAGGGAGACCTGCAGGGGTGTTCCTCCACTCCGAGCCCGCCTCCGCTCTACCCGGACAAGAACCTCTGGGGCAGCGTTCTCGCCTCGATGTTCCTGCACGCCAACCTCTGGCACCTCTTGGGGAACCTGTGGGTTCTGTGGATCTTCGGCAACAACGTGGAGGATGCGTTCGGCAAGGCCGGCTACGCGATCTTCTATCTCGCCTCAGGCGCCGCCGCAACAGCAGCGTTCGTCGTATCCAACGCCGAGGCGATCACCCCGCTGATCGGAGCGTCCGGAGCGATCGCAGGAGTGATGGGCGCGTATCTCGTGCTGTATCCCAGGGCGAGGGTCGTGTCGGTCTTCCCGATTCTGTTCTTCCTTCCGATCGCGCTCCCGGCCTCGGTCTTCTTGATCATCTGGTTCTTCGGCCAGTTCCTCGTTGGGTCGACCGGCGTGGCTTGGCAGGCCCACGTCGGCGGCTTCGTGTTCGGGGTCATGGTCGCCGCGCTCCTCCGACCCGCGCTGCTCAGCCGGCTGCGCCGTCGCCGTCGCCGGATCGCCGTTCGCTGAGCGTTCTGGCGAACTCGACGATCGAGTTGCTCACAAGATCAGGGCGAAGCTCGCCGGGCACCGCATCCGGATCCGTCACGATGCCGCTCAGCACGAGCGCACTCCTCCAACCTTCCGCCTTCGCCATGGCAAGGTCTGTCTCGGGGCGGTCGCCAACAACCCACACCGGACCGGGAACGAGGCGTTGAGCGATCAGTGAACGGATCGGTTGATGTGGCTTGCCGGCCACGACCGGCCGTTGGCCGGAGGCGGCCTCGATCGCAGCGACGATCGCACCTGCTCCCGGATGAAGCTCGCGCGATCCGGGGAAGGTCACGTCGGTGTTCGCTGCGACAAAA
Organism: uncultured bacterium; assembly: GCA_965549635.1. GTDB lineage: Bacteria > Actinomycetota > Acidimicrobiia > Spongiisociales > UBA4744 > CBEVHI01. Next base: position 4,500 of record CBEVHI010000062.1, read on the forward strand.
CGTGCGCCGTTGCGGATGGCCATCGCGGCCATGTCGAGACGGTGGTAGGTGAAGTCACGATCGAGTCCCACCACCACGGCACCTGCCTCCTCGGGATCACTGACGACAGGAATGTCGCTGCGACGAAGAGCCTCATTGATTCCCTTCCCCCCGACGACAAGTGTGCGCGGGTGATCCGGAAGCAACACGTGCGCCGCGGCCTGTGCCGATCCGATCACCTGGGACGCTGTGGTCGAGTAGCCGGTCAGCCGCCGGATCTTCTCGACCACGTCCTGCGGTGTTTGGGTCGAGTTGTTGGTCACAAACAGCGTGGCAAACCCGGCATCGGCGAGAAGGGTGAGGGCGCCTCCTGCACCTTCGATCGCCTCTTCGCCCCGGTAGAGCACACCGTCGAGATCGCACACCACGTTGCCGTGTCGCTTCTCACCGGCTACAACTCGGGACATGTTCACACCTTTCCGGGGCACCACGTTCGTTGACGATGTGGCCGCCGCTACGAGTCCACCGTACGACATGATCGACGATCCCGGCGCACTCCGGGGCCTATCTCAGCACAACATGGTGCGCCTGCTCCTCCCGGAGACCCACCAGGAGGCGGCAGACCTGCTCTCCCGATGGCTCGATGAGAGAGTTCTTCAAGTCGAAGACTCTCCCCGCTTCTACCTTTACACCATGCGGTACCGAACCACCAACGGCGGCACCGAACTGGCGAAGGGTGTCATCGGCGCGCTCGGTTTGGAGCCGATCGGCGAGCACATCCTGGGACATGAGGAGACGATGCCGCGAACCGGCGCCGACCGGCGCCGGCTGCTTGCCGCCACACAGGCCAACCTGGACCTGATCATCGCGCTCTCGTCGGCTCCCGAGCTGCCCGGACTGATCACGCCGCGTGGACGGCCTCGCTTCTCGGTAGAGGCAGATGGCGTGCTCCACGAGCTCTACGACTTCGACGGTGCGTCTTCAGACATCACCCGGGCAGTCGATCGGCATCCACTGGCGATCGCCGATGGACACCACCGTTTCACCGCAGCCCTCGAGTACCAGGCCTCTCGAGCCGGGTCCGGAGGCTGGGATTCGATCATGACCTTCGTTGCACCCGCCGAAGGGAGCGGACTCGAGGTGCGCCCGATCCACCGCCTCTTCGCGCGCTTCGAGCTCGGAGATATCGATGACGTCTTCGATCGACAGCCATCGCCGCCCTTGCCACCGTCGGAGCCTGGCTCGCTCACGCTGGTCACCACCGGCGACTCGTGGCTCCTCACTCCGAAGCGTGAGCCCCTGGAAGGCCTCCCCGGACCGTTCCGGGTGGCCAGCACGGCTGTGGCTCGCGAGTTGCTCTATCCGCGTTGCGGGGTCATCGAAGAGGACGCTGCGTTCCACTCGGACGTTGATCGCTTGCTCGGCCTGCTCGAACGGGGCGGAGCCGCGCTCCTCATGGCGGGCGTGCCCGATGAGGCCATCTCGGCGGCCGCCGACCAGCACCTGCGGTTTCCCAGGAAGACGACGCTGTTCGTTCCCAAGCCCCGCGCCGGGTTCGTGCTCAGGCAGTTCTAGTGGTGTGTCGCTCAATCAGTGTCGAGGTGTCTCCGAGGACTCGGCGTCATCTGGCAAGGACACAGGCCGAAGACGCACCCTTGCGTGGTGCTTCAAGGACTGAGGACGTAGCCAGGGGCGTCGCGAGCCGGAGAAACCCGGCAATCATCTGGGCGACGGACCACTAGCCCGGCCGGGTCGTTCGGAGCTTCTCGATCAGATCGACCATCGTGGGCGTTACGGGCCGTTCGAGAACCGATTCGATGGGAACCCAGTCGATGTCGTCGGCGTCGTCCCCGGCAAGTACTTCTCCGCCGATCGGCGTCGCGAAGAAGTCGACCAGTGTGAAATGCCACTCCGGTGGCTCTCCGGGTCCGATCGCTTCGCCGATCCACGCGACGTCGCCGACCGATACTTCCAACCCGGTCTCTTCCCTGGCCTCGCGAGCCGCGGCTGCCCGGCGTGTCTCTCCGAACTCGACTTTCCCTCCCGGCACCGCCCAAAGGCCGGCGTTCGCTCCGCGGCCTCTTTTGATCAGCAGCAGGCAACCATCGCGGATGATCACGACGCCGACCCCGGGAAGGGGCTTCGATTCATGTGTCTTCATGGTGCATGATGATCGATCGTGCTTTGAAGCCGGCGGCCTCGAAGAAGTTCTTCGCCTGCCGATGCCCTGGAAGCACCGACACATCGAAACGTTTGACTCCGGCAGCTCTCAGGCTGGCGAGACCATGGGTCAACATTGCTTCGCCAACCCCGACACCTCTCGCTTCTGGTTCCGTGAACAGCAGATCGATGACTCCTATGCGCTCTCCCCCGGCCTGGGGAAGGAGCGGATCAATGTGCCAAGTGAGAAAGCCGACGATGACTTCGTCGATGGTTCCCGCCGTCGCGAGGCCGTGACGGAGGATGTCTCGAAGCGCAACCTCCTGCGGCGCACGCAGGCCGTCCGCAAGCGCCCATATGGGGCGAAGGGCGGCCATTTCGGCTTCCAGACCCCGGTAGAGCCGTGCAAAGTCGGCAAGGTCGGCTTCGGTGCCGGGCCGGGCCCCGATCAGCATCGGACGGGCCTCCTTCCGAGTCGCTTCCGTATACCCCACCGGGTTACCAGCCACATGGCTTCGATGACGATACGGGTTCCCATCTTCGATGTCCCGGCTTGTCGGTCGCGAAACACGATCGGTACCTCGACGATCGAGCGGTGTTGCTCAACAGCCCGCAAGGTCATTTCCACCTGGAACGCGTAGCCGGAGGCCAGGCATGTGTTTGCGTCCAGCGCCATGAGAGCTTCGCTGTCATAGGCTCTGAAGCCGGCCGTCGAGTCACCGACCGGAAGACCAAGGAGCAGGCGCACATACCAGTTCCCACCTCGGGACAGCGCCCGACGGTGGAGCGGCCAGTCGGGGGTTTCCCCGCCCTCGACATAGCGGCTCCCGATCGCAAGCTCTGCGCCTCGCTCCACTGCATCGACGAGCGCCGGAAGCGAGCTCGGATCGTGTGAGAAGTCGGCGTCCATTTCGCAGATGATCTTGGCGCCATTCGAATGGGCCCTCTCAAATCCAGCGGCATATGCGCGACCGAGGCCTTCTTTGGCCGTCCGGTGAAGAACCGTCACACCGGGGTTCTCCCTCGAGAGCCGGTCGGCGATCTGGCCGGTGCCATCCGGAGAGTCATCGTCAACGATCAGCACGTGGTAGCCATGCTCCGCCACTCTCGCGACGATGCGTTCGAGGTTCTCGCGCTCGTTGTAGGTGGGAAGAACGACCGTTACGAGAGCGGGATCAACTGGCACAGTCTCTGCAGATCAGCTTTCGCCTGTCAGCAAGCTGACTGATTCGCTTCACGAGGAAGCAGGACGAACAGACGAATTCGTCTCTTCGGATCTCTTCTGCATCGGTGTCAAGAGTGAGTTCTGCCCGTCTGATCGCCCGCAGCTCGGCTGCTTCGTCGACCAGCAGCACCTCGGCTGCCTCATCGTCGAGCAGCTCGAGTTCCTCCTCTTCGAGCTCCTCGAGTGCCTCTGCCGTCTGTTCGGCCGCCTCGGCGTCCTCGGCGTCCTCGGCGTCCTCCTCGTCGGTCTCCTCGTCGAGGTTCTCATCGACTTCGAGATCTACACCCATGTCCCCGAAACCCTCTTCCACTTCCTCGTCATCGAGGTCATCGAAGTCCGGTTCGGCGTCTTCGGCGTCCTCGTCTCCCAAGTCCTCAACAAGGTTGTCCTCAGCGGGAGCCACAGGTCCTCTCTCTCATATGAAGCGGCGGGAGTATACCCACAATCCTTCGTTTGTGTGCGTCGCCGCGCCGACCCATCGGCCGGGGGGCAGGCGCGTTCTTCCGGCATGCGTGTTCAATTTCCGGGAGACTCCTTCGGCGCGGTCTTCACCATCACCGCCGCTCGACGAATACTTCCTCTCATGGACCCTTCGCCGAAGTACTCACCGTCTGCTTCGATCGGCCATGGACCGTCGACCTGCAAGGTGAATGACTCGGCGCGAACGCTCTGGATCTGAGGCTCATCGACATGGCGCCCCGTCTTCGCCAGCCACCAGAGTCGGGGTATGTCTTTCTTTGTCGCTGTGAAGACCTGGATGTCGAACAGTCCGTCCGATGCCGATGCATCGGGAGCGATCTTCCACCCGCCGGCGAAGAACTGAGCATTCGCGAAGACGGCGAGCAGGGACGCTCCTGAGAATTCCAGATCCCCCGCTCGGAGGTGCATCTCGGTCAGGCGGATGCGGGGGAAGATCAACGCGAGCGCGAGGTGGTATTTGCTCGATCCCAACCACTTGGGAAGAGTGAGCGAGCGGTGGAGCACTGCAGCCGTCAGGCCGGCTTCCGCGACGTTGACGAAGTACCGTGTCCCCCACGCCCCTTCGAGAACACCGACGTCGACCGTCTGCCAGGTGTCATCGAGCAGGGCGACGGCTGCCGCCTCCGTGTCCTGGGGAATGCCGAATGTCCTGCCGAGATCGGATCCTGACCCGGCTGGGAGCAAGCCGAGCCGAGGAGGTTCGTTCCACTCATGCTGGAGGAGCTGGTCGACAACGACATTGGATGTTCCGTCACCTCCTACGGCGACGAAGTGGCTCCTCCCTTCCTCGACACCCCTATCAACAGCCGCGCGCATCGCTGCAACTGTGGTCGGGACAACGATGTGCGCCGGGATCGCGTGGGTACGGAGTGCTCTCCGTGCCCTCTCCTCGGAGTGGTTGCCATGTCCAGCGGCGGGGTTCACCAGCACGAGCCACTCGTCCATGCTCCCTCCTCGCCGGTCGACATCGGCCCCGAAACGTACGAGCGCGCCCGACACTACCGGACCGCGGCGACGACTCCACGATCAAACTCCCGAATTGCCTCTCCGAGCGGATCCCCCAGCCGTGGCGAGGCGTCCCGCACCTGGCGCATCGTGTCGAGCAGTTGCCGAGACGTCCGCACGAAGTCTCCTGCTTCGCCGCTTTGGAGCACCTCGGCCAGGTCCTCGCCGGAGGCCCAACGATACGCACGAGTGGCGAAGCCTCCGGATGGGTTTCGAGACAGCGGGAGCCCGCGGGAGCGCTCATCGTCGACCAGCTCCTCCCAGATCTCTTCCAGCCGTGCTGCACGCTGTTCTACCACATCAGAAGGCCACTCCGCGCTCGGCTCCTCCCGACGGGGTTCGTAGACCACCATCGAGAGCGTCGCAGCGATCTCTGCCGGGCCCAGACCTTCGAGAAGGCCTTCTTCGACGACTTCACTGATCAGCAGGTCGAGCTCGCTGTAGATCACCCGAAGGCGTTCTCCCCTCGGAGTCAGCTTCCACCCATTCACGTACCCTCGTT
>CBEVHI010000063.1:0-9556 GCA_965549635.1 uncultured bacterium
AGACACCCTGCATCGACCGCTCCGGGACCTGCGCATCTCGGTCACCGACCGCTGCAACTTCCGCTGCACCTACTGCATGCCCAAGGAAATCTTCAACCGGGAGTGGGAGTTCCTGGGCCGGGATCTGCTCCTGAGCCTCGAGGAGATCGAGCGCTTGGTGCGGATCTTTGCGGGCCTCGGGGTTCGCAAGGTTCGTATCACCGGCGGTGAGCCGCTCCTCCGCAGGAACCTCGAGCATCTGATCGCCGGCATCGACGCCATCGAGGGCATCGATGACCTCACGTTGACCAGCAACGGATCGCTCCTGGTTCGCAAGGCGGCTTCTCTGAAGGCCGCGGGTCTCGACCGGGTCTCGGTCAGTTTGGACTCACTCGACGACACCGTGTTCAGAGCGATGAACGATGTCGACTTCCCCGTCGCCAGGGTCCTCGAGGGGATCAATGCTGCGGCAGAAGTCGGCCTCGGTCCGGTCAAGATCAACGCTGTGGTCCAGCGGGGCGTCAACGATCACACGATCCTCGACATGGCCAGGGAGTTCCGGGGTACGGGCCACATCGTTCGCTTCATCGAGTACATGGATGTCGGTGTCACCAACGGGTGGCGTCTCGACGATGTGGTACCCGCCTCCGAGATCATCGAAACGCTCAACGCCGTCTACCCCCTGGAAGCGCTGCCGCCGCAGTATCCCGGAGAGGTGGCGCGGCGGTTCCGGTACGCCGACGGGGGTGGGGAGGTCGGCGTCATCGCATCCGTGACGATGCCGTTCTGCGGGTCGTGCACCAGGGCGCGGATCTCCGCGGATGGATCCCTGTACACGTGCCTGTTTGCCTCGTCAGGCTATGACCTCAAGGAACTGGTGCGCTCCGGTGCTACCGACGAAGCAATCGCCGATGAGATCCGCAGTGTCTGGACCCAGCGCGACGACCGCTATTCGGAGCTCCGCTCCTCGGAGACCACCGATCTCCCCAAGGTGGAGATGAGCTACATCGGGGGTTAGGGGCTAGCACAACCCTCTGACCAGGGGATACGCGGTCAGGCCTGCTTGGCGTTCCGCGAGGATTCAGCGGGATTCCCGAGTGCCGCTTCGATCGCGACCCTGGCCCGGTCCTCCGACTCAGGCATCAGATGGGCGTAGGTGCGCAATGTGAAGCCGGGATCGTGGTGACCAAGGTACTCGGACACCGCCCGGATGCTGACGCCGTTCTCGAGGAGGACCGAGGCGTAGTGGTGTCTCAGGGCGTGCATCCCGTTCTCCCTGCTCCGCTCCACCCCGGCGCCGAGGAGCGCGGGCTTCCAGGCGTTGTGCGTGTAGTAGGCACGGGTGAGAGGCCCCCGCGTTCGGTTTGTGAACAGCAACGCAGCCCTCCGCTCCTCGCCCTTCGGCTCCCGCCAAGGGAGTGCCACGGTCGATGTGCCGAACCGCTGGAGGTGTTCGGCCAGGGCCAGCGACACGACGTTAGGTAGCGGCACCTCCCGCTCTCTTCCTCCCTTCGGCGGCGCGAGCACCACCCGATTGTCGACGAGACGCAGCTGCTGGTGGACGCAGACCACCCCGACAGCTTGACCCCGCAGGGCTGAACGAGGAGGACCAGTTCGACACGCTCGAGCAGCGCGTCCTCAGGCTCATCGAAGAACGCCGCCGGGCCCGAGCCCGAGAAGCGGAGCTCACCACAGGTGGCGGCCTAGAGATGGACATCAACTGAATCCTCGCCCCGGTGTCCTCCCGGTGGCTGTGGCCATCTCAGCGCCCCAGCCCGCCACCATCGGTGGTCGACGCACAGTAAGCACGCGAGCTCCGACGTGCCGTTATGCGCTACCTGTCTTGATGTCTTCGAGGGTTGGGCAGGGTTCGATGTGGTAGGTGGCGCATTCGTCTTTGGTGTATGCCCTGGTCACTCGTGACCTTGCGATCTGGACTAGCTCGTCGTGGTCGAGTGTGTAGACGCGGAGGGTGCTTTCTGCGCCTGAGACGATCAGGTGTTTGCCGTTGGGATGGAAGTCGAAGCCCGGCCAGTTGGCTTCCGTTTCGCCGAGGTCTGCCACGAGTTGGCCGTCTTCCGTTTTCCACACCCGGAGGTGCTTGTCGATGAGGCCCCAGGTGGCGAAGAGGGAGCCGTCGGGGCTGAAGGGAGTGTTGTCCGGGATTGCGCCGTTGTGGGCGGTGAACTGAAGAAGCACCGCGTCTTCGGGTGCAGCGCCGGCACGGAGGGCGGCGATGTCGAGCAGGCCGACGCGCCCGGTGAGGGTTCGCACCGCTACAAGGGAACCGTCCGGCGAGAACTGCGCAACAAACCACCCAGCTCCGTCATCGCTGACGAAGTCACTCCCCCACGTGAGGTACGAGCCGTTTTCGACGTCGACTACCCCGCCGGCGCCGTTGTCACAGTTGTAGGCGCTGAGTAGGGTGCCGTCGGGACTGAAGTCGGCGAAACAGATCGGCGTGTCTTCGAGCGTCATCAGGGTCTCCCACGATCCCACTTCCGCCACCGCAACCCGTTTGTAGTCGAGGCTGCCGAGGACAACTCGGGTGCCATCCTGACTGACGGCGAGCGCGAAGTAACCTTCCGGTAGCGAAACGGTCGGTTCAAGGGTCTGTGAATCGCAGAGGGCGGCCGCGCCGTCAGCGTTCAAACTCGCCACCAGCCCGGCCTTGGGAGCCAGGATCGGGTGTTGCCCTGCTAACGCTATGAACTGGTCGGGGATCGCGGCCAGAACCTGGCCGGAGGCTGCGTCGAGCCGGGCAACCCCACCGGGTTCGACCGAGACGACCAAAATGCTGTCGCCGCCAGTGTCGTACTTCACCCCCGTGACCAAATCCAGACGCCTGTACGGTGTGGCCAGGACGGCCACCTCCCCGTTGCCCGCGGCCGTGACGTCCCACACCAAGGTGTCGCTCTCCTGCCCGGCGCCAGCCAGTCGCTCACCGTCCGGGCTGAAAGCGAGGCTCCACACTGCGCTGTCATGGCCGACCAGCGCTAGCACCTCGTCGCCGGTTGCGACGTCGAACAGCCGAGGGATCCCCTCGTTGCCGGAGATAGCGATCACCTCGCCGTCCGGGCTCCACGCTAAGGCTGTTTGGGCGCCTTCCAACGGCAGGGAAGCGACCAGCTCGCGGCTGTCAACATCCCAGACGAGAAGACCGGCCGGGATCTGGGCAACCGCTGCCAGATAACGCCCGGTCGGGTCAAAGGCAGTGGCGTAAGGAATCAACTCGCCAACGTCGAGCGAGTCGACCTCCGTACCCGTTGATGCATCGTAGAGAACCACCCGCGCAGGCACTCGCGGATCGTCGATGCCAACAGTTACTGCCAGCAGTGTCCCGTCCGGACTGAACGACGGGCCCCACGCGTAATACCCTTCGCCGTGGTCCATCCGATACCGTTCCGTTCCCGAGGCGACGTCCCAGACCACGAACGGTCCCCTCGCATCGACAGCCAGGAATCTCCCGTCTTGGCTGAACACAGCAGTAGGCGAAAACCCCTCTGCCGACTCGGGTCCCTCGAAGGCCTTCACCATCTCACCGGTGGCCACATCCCACAGCAGCGTCTGCTGCCCCGGCGGATGTTCAGCCGGGGTCTGATAGGTCACCGCCAGTTGGCGTCCGTTCGGGGAGAACACAGGCCGATGCGCTATCCGACCGTCCGGGGAGGGCAAGACGCGCACCTGTTGACCGGTGTCGGCATCCCAGATGGCCGCATCTGCCCCGAAGCCGGTTGCGAGCAGCGATCCGTCCGGGCTGTAGTCGACAAAGTCGCCGCCCGGGACTCGGAGAACGACCCGGGAGGCTGCCAGAGCCTGGCGCAGCGCGTTCACCGGCTCCAATATGTCCAGGCCCTCGGTAGCGCCAACGGTTTCCACGCCTTCCAACGCCAACAAGATGCTCCGCTCCGGATCAGCCTCGAGGTTGGCCAGGGCAGCGGAAGCCAACTCGCGAGCTCGAGCAAGCTGCGCCTGCTGTTCCGCTTCGGCCCGCTGCGCTTCGGCGCGGTCACGTTGCACGAGGGCGATGCCGCCGAGGACCATGGTGACGAGAGTCACCCCCGCCAGGATGGAGATGAATGCTCGCCGGCGCCGACGGCGTCGGGCTAGCTGCTGGTTCTGGTGACGGCCGCTCTCGGCGAGGTAGTGGTGTTCGTCGGTGGTGAGCGACAGGTCCGTTGACTCAGCCCAGGTTTGGAACTGTTCGAGGCGCGCCCCGCTGAACAGGTAGGAAGGGTCTCGTCCGGCGTCTTGCCATTCCGTGCGGGCGGCGGTGAAGCGCCTATGCAGGAGGAGAGCTTCCCGCTGCTGCTCGATCCATCCCTGCAGTTCGGGCCATTGGGTGAGCAGCGCCTCATGAGCTACTTCCACCGTTCGATCACCGGTGACCGGATGCCGGTCGAAGGTCAACAACCGGTGCTGGTCGAAACGAATCAACACGGCGTTCAGGACGGCCTGGTCGACTGGCAATCCCTCGAGTTCATCGCGGGTGACTCGCCGGCGCACAGATTCGGCATCATCAGTCACCGTCACCAGACGTAGGAAGAGCTGTCGGGCGGCGTCCCGCTCGGTCCCGTCGAGACTGTCGTAGAGGTCGGAAGCGCGGCGGGAGAGCGCGCCCAGGATCCCCCCTGCCGACCGGTAAGCATCGAAGGTGAGCACATCGCCTCGGCGGCGGTCGAAAAGATCGGTGAGGGCATACTGCAGCAGGGGGAGCGCTGCCGGACGGTTCGCAACGTCACGGGTCAGCTCGGCGACCAGTTCTGGTTCCATCGCCACCTCCACCCCGGCGGTCGGTTGGGTGACCGCCGCTTTCAGCTCGTGGTCGGATAAGGGGGTCACTACCACCAGACCCTGTTCCAACAGGCGAGCAAACGCGGCGTGCTGAAGGGGCCGGCCGAGGAAATCGGCCCGGATGGTCAGAACAATCCGCACCGACGTCTCTTCGGTGAGGGTGGCTACCAGCAGATCGAGGAACCGGTCGGCAACTGCCGGGGTCTCGACCAGGGTGAACAATTCCTCGAACTGGTCGATGATGACCACCAGTGTGCGGATGCTCGCCAAGGAATAATCGGCCAGCACCGATCCGATGCCGCTCCCGGCACGATGCAGCCTCGTTTCGAGGTCACCGGGTGCGACTCCGACCGCGTCCGCGAGAGCCTTGGCCAGCTGCTTGAAGGGATCGCCGGCCGGATACATATCAACGATCACCCAGGTTGTCGAGCCGGGTACCGCTCCGGTCTTGAGCGCAGGGATCAGACCTGCCCGCACCGCGCTCGATTTCCCGCTGCCGCTCGGTCCCACCAGAGCCACCAGTCGGCTCGCCACGCCCCCATCAGCCAGGCGCTCCAGCAGCCGACGGACCAGGTCGGCCCGCCCGAAGAAATCCGCGGCGTCCTCCTCTCCGAAGGCGCGCAGGCCCTTGTAGGGGTTGCGTTTTGCTTCCGGGATCGCCCAACGCTGGATGGCGGCGCCGGCCAGATCATCGGTCTCGAGCGTCGGGTCTTGTTCCAAGATCCGTTGTTCGAGGTGTTGCAGCGCCGGGGATGGCTCGAGTCCCAGCTCGTCAACAAGGACCCGTCGCGCCTGTTGGTAGCTGCGCAGGGCTTCCGCCTGCCGTCCCGAGCGGTATAGCGCCACCATGTGCAAGAACCGCAGCCGTTCTCGCAGCGGAAAACGGTGAGCCAGAGCGTCAAGTTCGGCAACGAGATGAGCGTGCCTACCGAGTCGCAGCTCTGCCTCGATCCGGTTCTCGGTTGCTGCGAGTTGGAGCTCTTCGAACCGGTTGATCTCGGTCTGCAGACAAGGTTCGTAGGCGAGGTCCTCGAAGGGTCGGCCCCGCCATAGCGCCAGCGCCTTCCTCAAGGTGTCCGCCGCCTCCTCGGCCCGACCTTCCCCCAGCGCTTGGGCGCCCGCCGCAGCCGCCTGCTCGAACTCCTCGGCGTCCAGCGCCGAAGCGTCAATGAGTAGCACATATCCCCCACCCCGGGACGCCAGCACCTCTGCGCCCAGCACCTTCCGCAACCGGTAGATGTAGGTCTGCAGGGTCTTGTGTGCCGTCTCCGGTGGGGACTCACCCCACAGTTCGTCGATCAGTCGATCAGAAGCAACCACCTCGTTGATGTGGACCAGCAGCAGCGCCAGCACGGTGCGCTGCATGCGTCCACCCAGCGAAACGGCAGTTGCTCCGTCGAATGCCTCGAGTGAGCCGAGTACCCGGAACTCCACCGTTCAACAGTACCGGCCCCCCGTGGGCGCGTCTAGGGGCAGGAGTCTCACATGGCGTTGGGGCTGGGATGTCGATCAGCCCAGGCCTGGCCATCCGAGGCCCCCGGTCCATCGAGTCGGGAAGCTCCGGTGTCACTCCGGGTCTCCGTGGAAGTGGTTCCACTGGTTCTCTACCGGCTTGCGATCCGGCTGCGGTGGCTCTCCCCGACGTTGGGGGTATGACTCTGACATGGACCCGGTTGGTCTTGACCGTGGCACTGCTGGCCTCGATAGGAACTGCCGATACGCAAGCACACCCACATTTGTCGCCGCTCAACCCGCTTCAAACAATCCGCGGCGCCGCAAGCCCGGATTGGCCAGTTTGGCGACAGCCTGCACTTTCTGTCGACCCGCCTTTAGACTCCGGTCGATGGGATGCCCTCGGCCTCATCGGTGAAGCTTCCGCGCTGCAGCGGTACAGCGGCGGGGACGACCTGTGGGAGGTGTGGATCTGCGACCTCCCTCACGGACACGCCGACCTCGACGCCGAGGCAGCGGCCAAGGTGCTCACCCGCGAATTGGCGCCCTACTTCTCGTGGCTGTCCGCGGGGGGGTACCGATTGGGTTTCCTCCCGGCCGGCCAAGCCATACCCACCGCCGGGGACGAGTACCCCTGCCAGACACAAGTCGAGCAACGCAGCAGCGGCTCCGCCAACGGTGCCTTCGTCATCACCGATGAGCTCAACGCCCCGCAGGCGTTTGCCCATCCGGATACAAGGCCCGCCACCGGCCTCGAGGAGTCCGCGACCACGTTCCCCGCCAACCGTCGAATCATCCGGGCGGGTGCCCAAGTGGCCCTCCCCAACGCCAGGAACTTCAACCCCTGGATCGCCGCCCACGAGATCGGGCACGCGCTCGGGTGGCCCCACTCATACCAAGGAGACACCCAAAGTGCCTCCCAATACAACAATCCCCTCGATGTCATGAGTTGCGAGGTGTCCCGAGACGGGGTACTCAAAGACCGGCCCCAAGGCACCCTGGCGATCAACCGCTACGCAGCCGGCTGGATCGAACCGGCACAAGTGAGTATCCACACCGCCGATACCGCCGAGTACCGGCTCGGACCCGTCGGCACCGACGGGCTACAACTCCTCGTCCTCCCCACCCATCTTCGGGGAACCTTCACCGCACTCGACGTGAGAATCAGCCAGGACCACGACACCGGACTTACCAAGGAAGGCGTGACCGTCCACAGCATCGACCAAAGGCCCGATGCCTGCAGTCATCCCACCCAAGGAGGCTGCTTCGGACTCAACCGGCGCAACCAACCGGTCCTTGGGGACCATCAAACCGCCCGTGCCTACCACCACGTCTTGCGGCCCGGAGACACGCTCCTCGTCGACCACCACCAAATACAGGTCCTCGAAAGACTCGGCGACCACTTCCGGGTTCAGATCACCGACATCTCAGTGACCCACCAAACGCACCTCACCAACACCACAGCCCGCAGCCACTCCCGACCGAGTTCACGGTAGAGGCCACACCACTCCAGCACGCCATACCTCTCAACCCGACCAATTGGCGCGGCGCGCGTGATGTGCGTTGCTTGAGGTGGTGACGAATTCGGAGGAGGAACTCGACCGGCAGTCCAGGATTCTCCGCCACTACCTGGCACGGGCCCCCAGCAGCCAGCGCATATTCGCGCTGACCGCCCCTGTCAGCGACGTCGAAACCGAGAGATAACCGGCAATATGTCGCTGATCCCAGATATTGGGCTGTCACGGTCTGTGGTTGTGGTCAGCGGTCCGACACTATCGACAAATGTTCGGCGAGCGGCTCGGGCGTAGCTGCAACTCGACCGGATTCCATACGTCATCGGACGTGGACATGGTCACGCTCTGGTCACAAACGCCGCGTATCAGCCGGGTACAGCGCATCACTGTGCGACCGAGAGGATTCGCGTTTGCGCTGGAGTTCAGATCCCACGGCTTCCCTCCCATGCGGGTCCGCCGAGTCGCGATGACCTAAAAGGGGCCGTCTCGGCTCGTTCCTCGCGTTCCGCGGATATTCCGCGAGAGGACGGAAAACAGCACGAAAGGACGCGTAGTAATGACAAGCGTGTAATTCCTATTTCCCCAGGTCACAGCACATTTTGAGTGACAACGATGAACGACCAGCACCTCGGCCTCAAATGAGCTACATCGGCGGGTAGGGCCGGCTGGGGCGCCCTGACCAGGGGAAATGCGATCAGGTGCGGTCGCGTTCCGCGAATTCTTCGCCGGACCCAGTACACCCTCGTGTTGAAGCCGACCGCCCTCTCGGGCCGCGGCACAGTGCGGGGGCTTGTTTAGGGTTTCGTGAGTGCTCGAAGGAGGAGACGCAGTGGAGATTGATGTTTCGACGGTTGTGGATCGTCCCGTGGCGACGGTTTGGGACTTCTACGCCGTTCATCATGTCGAGAACCACCCCAGGTGGGATCCTGACCTCGAGCTGGAGAAGCTCTCGGATGGTCCGATCGGACCGGGGACGTTGATCAAACGGCGGAACATCCGTTATGACACGCCAACGGAAGGAACGATGGAGGTGGTCGAATTCGAACCTGAGCGGGTCATGGGGGTGAGGATCCAAGACGGGCCGATCGAAACCAGGGGACGAGCCACCTTCTCTGCCGCAGCCCCGAACGCGACACACATGACGATTTGGGCTGAGTTCCCGGGGATGGCCGACTCCATGGCAGACAAGATCAGGCCACTCATGGAGCGAAGCGCGCGGACTATCAAACAGCTCATCGAGTCGGAGGCCTGATCCGATGGCTGCTCCCCCTGATCCCGAACCGGGTGGCATCACCAGCTACCTGCGGCTCTACAACGATCAGAACGGTGACTCACACTTCGAGGAAGTCGAGTTTCCCCTGCAGGAACTGGAAGGTTCGTTCTCGGTCCTGGCTACTCCTTTCCAGGAAGCCACCCATCACGGACTGAGGATCGTCCCGCCCGGTTGGGAACGCGACTGGGCCCCAGCCGCGCGACGCATGATTGCGGTCTATCTGTCAGGTGAGGGTGAAATCGAGGCAAGTGACGGAGACGTCCGCAGGTTGCTGCCCGGAACGGTGCTGCTCGCTGAGAACACCACCGGCCGAGGACACCGCGTGAAGCTGATCGGGGACGAGCCGGTGACCGTGGTGCACATCGTCCTCCCCGACTAGCCCTGGATCGGGGATTGCAGGAAACCCCGGGTCGAACCTATCCGGCGTTCGGGTGGGGATCCCACAACAAGCGCCGAGTGCCGTTGTGCGTGGATCTCATCTTTCGGTGAGTTCCGGACAGACACTGAGGTGGGTCCCGTCGGCTGGGATTCAGGTGTTCTGCTT
>CBEVHI010000064.1:0-9548 GCA_965549635.1 uncultured bacterium
AAGATCTCACACCACGTCAACGTGAAGCAACACTCTGGCTGGAAGCTGTCAGCTGGAAACTGGAAACTGGAAACTGGTAGCTGACCAAGCCCTATCCTCCTCAGATGCCCACTCTCGCTGATGCCGTCGCCCGCGGGAACCCGGATGAGCTGCTGCGGGTCGTCGAGCGACTCTGCAAGGAGCACGCCTGGACGGACCTCATCGAACTGAAGGACCGCTGCCTGCATGCCCTCGACGTCGGCAAGCAGCTCTGGGGGATCGCCGAGCACATCGACTACCGACTGGCCCTGGAATCGCCCGGCCGGTGGGCCGGCCCCGTCGTCGTTACAGGGGCGGGAAGGTTCACGATCGGTCCACTGGCTGAAGTGGCGGCCTCGACCCACACGTGGGAGGAACTTGCCCCGCACCTCGCAGAGGGGCCTGCGCGACACGTCGTGGCCCAGGAGCGAGTGGTTCGCGGTGAGGACCTGCGAGGCGTCATCGAGAGCCTCGAGATCCCACTTCGGCTTCAGCCATGGGAGCCCGAATACCCACTCGCCACCTACCACGACACGAGCGCGGAGTTTCCTCCGCCTGACCTGCCGGAGATGGACGAAATCGAGCTTCCCGTCGACCCGGACCACCTCGACGACCTGGAGTCCCTCGAGGCACTCGCCGGACTCACGACACCCTGGACCGAGGAGTCCAATGGCAGATGCGACACCGCCGCCGTCAGAGGGACCGCTCCCATGGCGATCGCCGCTCTCGGGCTGCGTCACGCACGCATCTCGGAAATCACGCCGCAGCTCGGTCTTGCCCTCATGGGTTGGGCTGGCGCCAGCGGCGGAGCACACGGACGACGTCGAGGTGCCGCAGCGGGCCGATTCGCATCATGGTGGGTGAGCGCCGTGGTGACGGACGTCGACTGGCCGGTAGACCCGGCAGAGCTCGGAGAGCGCGTCGGCGCGTTGCGATGGTTCGCCTGGTCGGATCTGTTCCCGCCCACCGGCTGGACCCTTCACCTCGCCATCGAAGACTCGAACGAGGGTCTTGCCTGGGCGATCGCAGCCGTTGATGCCAGCTGAGTTCGATTCGGTCGGAGATCGCCGCTAGGTTACCGACACCATGTCGAAACCACACCGCTGGATAGGCCTCGGCTTCCTGGCTCTCGGAGTCTCGATGATCATCGTGGACGCCACGGTCGTCAACGTTGCCCTGCCCACGATCATCCGTGATCTCGGCATCGAACTTGCCGACGCCGAGTGGGTCAACACCATCTACGTCATCATGTTCGCCGCGCTGTTGATCACCGCCGGGAGGGCAGGGGACGTCATCGGTAGACGCCGCATGTTCCATATCGGCGTCACCATCTTTCTCGCTGCCAGCATCCTCGCCGGCTTCTCCCACTCGGGCAGCTGGCTCATCGGCTCACGCTTCCTGCAAGGCCTCGGCGGAGCGATGGTGCTGCCCACAGCACTGTCGATCGTCAACGCCACCTTCCAAGGCCGCGAACGAGGCATAGCGTTCGGTGTGTGGGGATCAGTCATCGGCGGCATGGCCGCTCTCGGGCCACTGATCGGAGGGTGGCTCACCACGTCGCATTCATGGCGATGGGTCTTCTACATCAACGTGCCGATCGGCCTCCTCGTGGTCCTTGGCACGTTCCGGTGGGTAGCCGAGATGAAGGACGAGAACACCAGGCGTGGCTTCGACCTTCGGGGGGTGACGCTCCTCGGGATAGGCCTGGCATCGTTCGTGTTCGCCCTGATCGAGGGCTCCCGGTATGGCTGGTACAGCCCGGTGCGCGACTTCCAGATCGGTTCCTGGACCTGGCCGATCTCGTCACTGTCGCCCGTGCCCATCGCGGCCCTCATTGCCGTTGCGCTTCTGACCGCCTTCGTGGCGACCGAATTCGCCGAATACCGACGAGGAGAGCAGGGTCTCATCGACGTGTCCCTCTTCCGCTTGCGAAGCTTCCGCATCGGCAACTTCGTCGCCGCCACGAGAAGCTTCGGTGAATTCGGATTGATCTTCGTGCTGCCGCTGTTCATGTCTGCGGTGCTGGGCTTCAGTGCGTTTCGGATCGGCCTCACGCTGCTCCCGCTGGCACTCGGGGCGTTCCTCGGGGGCCCAATGGCCGCCTATCTCGCCGGCCGGATCGGACCGGGCAGGGCAGTCACGCTGGGCATGTTCCTGGAAGCCGGTGCGGTGATCGTCGCATCACTGCAACTCGACCCCGACCTCGCCGCGTGGCATCTCGCCCCTGCCCTCGCCATCTACGGAGTCGGGGTCGGCATCGCCGCAGCACAGTTGAGCAACGTGATCCTGGTCGACGTGCCCAGGGAGCAGTCGGGCCAGGCCTCCGGCATCCAGTCGACCTCCCGACAGATCGGGTCGGCCATCGGCATCGCCCTGCTCGGCACGGTGCTGGCAGTGTCCCTGGGTACGCTTGCGAAAGACGGCCTCGCCACCATCCCGCAGATCCCCGAAGAGGGGCGGGTCGCCATTGCGGACGGCTTCCGTGAATCGGCCGGCCAGATGCTCGTCGGACTGCGCGATCAACCCGAGGCGGCAGCACTGGTACCGATCCTGGACGACGCGCTCTCCCGATCGGCTCGACGCTCGGGTCTCACCGGCGCACTCATCATCACCCTCGGGTTCCTGATGAGCTGGATGCTCCCCAACACGAAGTCCCGGGCCCCCGAAGAGGCCCAGGACTCCACTGATCCGACGAGGACCTAGACCTTCTCGGGAACGTCCATCTGCTGGGGCAACACGAGATTGGCGACGACGCCGACGACCGCTGCCAGAGCCAGGCCTGAGATCTGCACGCCGAACCATACGATCCCGTTCTCGAGTCCCGTCACGCCCAGCCCGAGCACGAGGATCAGTGCGACGACGATCAAGTTGCGGCTGTGCGTGAAGTCGACCCTGGCGTCGGCCAGCGTGCGCATGCCGATCGAGGCGATCATGCCGAACAGGATGATCGACAAGCCCCCAAGGACTGCCACCGGCACCGTCTGCAGGATCCCGGCGAGTTTGGGGATGAAGCCGAGCACGATGGCGAATCCGGCACCGATCCTCAAAATGGCCGGGTCATACACGCCGGTCACCGCCAGCACGCCGGTGTTCTCCGAGTAGGTGGTGTTGGCAGGTCCACCGATCAAGCCGGCCAGGAATGTCGCCACTCCATCGCCGATGAGCGTCCTGTGCAGACCGGGCTCATGGAAGAAGTCCTTCCCGACCACACCACCGTTGGTGAGGATGTCGCCGACGTGTTCGATCATGGTGACGAACGCCACCGGAGCGATGAGAGCAATGGCTCCCCACTGGATGTCCTGCCACGCCCAGGTGAAGTTCGGCAAGCCCACCCACGCCGCCTCCTTGATCGGTGTGAAGTCGACACCACCGGCGAGGATCGCAACCACGTATCCGAATACCAGACCGCTGAGAATCGGCAGCATCTTGAACAGGCCCCGGAACCACACGGCGGCAATGATGGTGCCCGCCAGGGTGGCGATCGCCAGCCACCAGTCGCCGGAGGCCATGTTGATCGCCACGGGAGCGAGGGTGATTCCGATCACCGCAATCACCGGACCGGTGACGATGGGAGGGAACAGCTTCCGGATGCGATCGCTTCCCACATACGTCACCAGCAGTGACATCAACGCGTAGATGACGCCCGCACCAACGATGCCCGCACCGATGGCAGGCCACGAGTAGCCGCCCTCCTTCGCCGCGATGATCGGCGGGATGAACGCGAACGACGAACCGAGGAACACCGGCACCATCCGCTTGGTGAGCAGATGAAAGATCAGTGTTCCGAGCCCTGCCGCCAGCAGGGCCACCGCCGGATCCAGCCCGGTCAACAGCGGGACCAGAATCGTGGCCCCGAACATCGCCACGGTGTGCTGGGCTCCCAGCACCACCTTCTTCTCAGTAGTCAACTCCACAGAGTTCCTCCCTCCACAAAAAAACCGCCCCTTCTGGGCGGCTCTCCACATGAATCGATGAGTAGGTCATCGAGATATCACCATAGCATCCGCCATCCTCGCGAGACGCCATTCGAGATTCCCGTGTGTGCCGCCACGTCTCAGGGGGGACTCAGGCCTCGATCATCTGGCCGATCGCGGCCTTGATCGAGTCGGGGATTGGCACCGCTCTACGGGCGTTCCGGTCGATGTGGACCCCGACCAGCTGGTTGGTCGCCGCGATCGCCCCGGTCTCGGAGTTGAGCATCTCGTGTTCGAACAGGGCTTTGCGCTCGTGCACCTCGAGGAATCTCGACCGGATGACGACCAGGTCACCGGCGAGTAGCTCGGCCCGATACGAGGTGTTCGACTGGACCGCCGCCATGCCACGGTTGGTCTCTCGTAGGTACGCACTGTTGAATCCGGCCTGCGCGAACAGCTGCCATGTCGCCCGGTCGAACATGCCGGTGTAGTACATGACGTTCATGTGGCCCATGTGATCGCACTGCCACGGATAGACGACGTCTCGGTGTGTCTCGATCCACTGCATGCGATGACGATACCCGTGCCAGGTCGCCGTCTCAGCTCAACCCCAACGCTTCTTCCGCCGCGTCGAGGGTCTGGCCCCCTTCCAGAACCGGGGAAAACAGGTCACCGAAGCGCTGGAGTCGGTCCCAGATGGTGGCGATAGTGAAGTCTCCGGCAGTGACCTGGTCGATCTCCTCCCACAGGATTGGTGTGGACACCGGCGCTCCGGGGAACGGCCGAACCGAGTACACCGAGGCGATGGTCTTGCCGGCCACGTTCTGGTTGTGGTCGATGAAGATCTTTGGTCCTCGCTTGGAGATGTCCCACTGCATGGTGATGTCGTCGGGGTTGGCTTTCAGCAGAAGTCGTCCGACCGCCTCGACGAAGGTGCGCACTCTCCGGTAGCTGTGGACGGGTTCGAGAGGGACGTAGATGTGCAGTCCCGTGGCTCCGGACGTCTTCAGATGTCCACCGAGCCCGAGACCGTCGAGTGCGACCTTGAGCAGCTTGGCGACGGCAACCACCTGCTCCCAGGAGGCACCTTCAGCCGGATCGAGGTCGAAGATGGCGAAGTCGGGGTGGCCGTCGCTGCTCAGTCGATTGAGCCACGGGTGGATCTCGATGCACCCCATCGATGCCAGCCACATCAGGGACTCCCTGTGCGCGGCGGTGACGAACTCGATCGGTTCGCCCCTGTGTTCGGAGTGGACCGGCGCCAGTTCCAGCCAGTCCGGCTGGTGGCCGGGCGCCTGCTTTTCGTAGAACCACTCGCCGTCGCTGCCGTCGGGGAATCGAGCCATGACGATCGCCCTGTCGGCGAGATGGGGAAGCAGTGTCGGCGCGATCGACGCGTAGTACTGGATGAGGTCGCCTTTGGTGAAGCCGTCGGGAAAGAACGGCTTGTCGATGTTGGAGAGAGTGAGAGGACGCGTCGTTCCGATCGGGGCGAATGTCGAGCCGGTCGGCCGAACCCGAAGCGGATTCGGGAACACCACGGAACCCGAGCCGAGCGATCGACCTTCCCGGGATGGATCGGGGCGCTCGAGCGCCACCTCGATCTCGCCCGCCATCGCATCGGTGCTTTCCGCCTCGCGAGCTTCGGAGATGATGGTCAGTCCGACACCGGCTTCGCGTGCGGCGTCAATCAGGTTGCCGATCCGTAGGCTGCCGTCCC
Organism: uncultured bacterium; assembly: GCA_965549635.1. Classification (GTDB taxonomy): domain Bacteria; phylum Actinomycetota; class Acidimicrobiia; order Spongiisociales; family UBA4744; genus CBEVHI01. The sequence goes on from CBEVHI010000064.1 coordinate 5,653, forward strand.
CGTAGGGGAGGTGACGGATCTCTCCTGCATCGCCGAATTGGATTTCGGAGAACTGGCACTGCAGCGGGTCGATCATCCAGCCGGGGAAGTTCTCTCGCAGGAAGCCGAATACGGCCCGGAACCCGTCGGCGTTGGCGAGGCCTCCTCTGCTGATGGCATGCAGGTGCGACCAGTCGATGTAGGGACGGACGAAGGGGAACCTCTCGGTCAGCAAAGCGATGTCCCCCAGGGTCCCGAAGGCGGCGTCCTTACCCGTTGTCTCGAGACCGAGGCCGACCCCGAGGTGCTCGACCTTGGGAGCGATCCTCTCGAGCCGTTCGGAAACGAGGTCGACCAGCGCGCCGCCGTCCCTGCCGTGGCGGTTGCCGAGATGCACGCAGATCATGCGGGCGCCAACCGCCTTGCCCAGCTTCATCGTGTGCTCGACCGCAGAGACACACTGTGCGGACCGCTCTTCCTCCTCCACGGTGAGCACGGCGAAGTAGGGAGCATGGATGGACACAGCAATGTCCCGTTCGGCAGCGAGGTCACCGAACCGCCGGCAACGCTGCTCCTTCCAGGGGAACTCCTTGACGAAGGCCAGCTCGAAGGCCCGATGGCCCCTGGCGACGAGGGCGTCGAGGAACCCGACGTCATCGTCGTCGGGAGGAAGCCCGGAGTAGCCGAAGCGGATCACGATGCGAGCCTATCGGCCCTCAGTAGTTCTCCGGAACGAAGGTTTGCTCGGTGAGCGGCGGTCTGATGTAGCCGATGTCGGACTGGCGTGGCGGCAGTTCGATCGCTTCGGGTGTCAGGTCCTGGTAGGGGATGAGGCTGAGCAGGTGCGTTATCGCGTTCAGGCGAGCCCTCCGTTTGTCGTCGGCGTTGACCACATACCACGGGGCCTGCTTGATGTCGGTGTGGTTGAACATCACGTCCTTGGCGATCGAGTACTCGACCCACCGAGAACGTGACTCGAGATCCATCGGGCTCAGTTTCCAGCGCTTGGTCGGCGTCTCCATCCTGGCCTGGAAGCGACGTTCCTGTTCCTCGTCGCTCACCGAGAACCAGTACTTGATCAGGATGATCCCCGCGCGAACCAGCATCCGCTCGAACTCCGGGCACGTGCGCAGAAACTCGCGGTACTGCTCCTCTGTGCAGAACCCCATGACCCGTTCGACGAGGGCCCGGTTGTACCAACTCCGGTCGAACAGCACCATCTCGCCTGCAGCGGGAAGGCGGGCGACATAGCGCTGAAACCACCACTGGGTCTTCTCTCTGTCGGTCGGTGTGCCCAGCGCCTCGATACGACAGATGCGGGGGTTCAGGGGCTCGGCGATGCGCTTGATCACGCCGCCTTTGCCGGCCGCATCCCTGCCCTCGAACACCACGACGACCTTGACCCCGCTTGCCTTGATCCACTCCTGGACCTTGACGAGTTCGATCTGGAGCCGTGCAAGTTCCGACTCGTAGAGTTTCTTGGGTAGCTTCGGCTTCTTCTGGCGCGCCTGGTCGCCGCCGATTTGGTGGGAATTCAAGATGGGATGGTCTGGTTTCGCGTCGTCGCTCATCCCGGTTGAGCCTAGTGAACAAGACCGGCCCGTGACGGCCGAGCAACCCGGCGGTCACGGAGTCCGTCACTGCCCTTCGAGTCGCGACTCGAGGTTCCCGACAGCCCCTTGACGGCCGAAGGTTCTCAGTCCAGCCGGATGCGCCGCAGCAGCATGGCGTTCACGGCGACAATCACCGTCGACATGCTCATCAGTAACGCTCCCACTGCAGGATCCAGGAGCACACCCTGGGCGGCCAGCACGCCGGCGGCCAACGGGATCGCGAACGTGTTGTAGCCGGTCGCCCATGCCAGGTTCTGCACCATCTTGCGTCGGGTAGCGCCGGCCAGCTGAAGCAGACGCGCCACATCCGCCGGGTCGTCCTCGACGAGGACGAGATCGGCCGACTCGATGGCCACATTGGTGCCTGCACCGATCGCGATACCGACGTCGGCAGCCAGGAGCGCCGGGGCGTCGTTGATGCCGTCACCAACGAAGCCTGTCGGTCCCTCCTCTTTGAGCCGGTTCACGATGCTCGCCTTGTCCTGAGGCAGCACCCTGGCGTAGAAGCGATCGATGCCCAAGTCGCCGGCCACGGTGCGGGCCACGGCCTCGGCATCACCGGTGATCATCACCGGAGTCACCCCTTGGGCTCGCAGCCGTTCCACTGCGACCCTCGCCGAGTCCCTGATCTTGTCCGCCAACGACAGCACCGCCAGAGCCTTCGAGCGGTCCATGACAACGACCGCACTCTCCCCGCGGCCATCAGCTCGAAGTAGTGCTGCCTGCAGGTTCTCGGAGATCATCACGCTTTCCTGTTCGGCCCACTCGGGTCGCCCCACCCGCAGCAACTCGCCGTCGATGAGTCCTTCCAGGCCGTTGCCGGGAACCGCGGTCGCCTCCGAGACCTGTCGCGGGGTCACCGCGCGGTCTTCGGCCGCCTGCACGATCGCCGCGGCCAAGGGATGCTCCGAAGATCGTTCCAACCCTGCGGCGATGGCCAGAGCATCGGACTCGCCGATCCCGTCGACCTCCACGGCCGAGACGTCGAAGCGCCCCTCGGTCAGGGTGCCGGTCTTGTCAAAGGCGACAAAAGCGATGTTGCGCGCCCGCTCGAACGCCTCGCGGTTTCTCACCAGGATGCCGTTGCGAGCAGAGACCGACGTAGCGTTCATGTTGACCAGCGGGATGGCCAGTCCCAGCGCATGCGGGCACGCGATCACGAGCACGGTCACCGCCCTGGCGACTGCAAACGTCACACCGGCCTCGCCGAAGACGAGCCATGCACCAGCAGTGGGAATCGACACACCGATGGCGATGATCGTCAACCAGTACGCCGCCCGGTCGGCCAGGACCTGGTAGCGGCTGCGTGATGCCTGGGCCTCCTCCACCAACCGCATGATCTGGCTGAGCGTGGTCTGATCGCCGGTTCGGGACACAGCCACCGTCAGCGCACCCTCGCCGTTGACCGCCCCGGCGACGACCTCATCGCCCTGCCGCTTGGACACCGGACGGGACTCGCCGGTCAGGAACGCCTCATTCAACGAGGAGAGACCCTCGGTGATGTCGCCGTCGGCGGGCACCTGTTCACCCGGACGGATCAGGATCAGGTCGCCCTCGCGAAGTGACCCGACATCCACATCTGCGATGGACCCATCCCCGCCGATCCGGTGGGCGACACTCGGGACCATGGCGGCGAGTTCCTCGAGCGCCTTGGAGGCACTCTGAATCGATCGCATCTCGATCCAGTGACCCAGCAGCATGACATCGAGCAGGGTTGCCAGTTCCCAGTAGAAGGGCTTGCCACCCAGCCCCAACGAGACCGCCAGGCTGTAGAAGTAGGCAACGCTGATCGCCACCGAGATGAGCGTCATCATCCCGGGCATACGTGCCTTCAGTTCGCGAACCCCGCCTTTGAGGAACACGGTTCCGGCGTACACGAACAACACCGTGGCGAGCACGGGATTGACCCACCCGACGCCGCCGAAGGAGACCGCCTCGTACCCAAACCAACCCTGCATCTGCTCCGAGAAGTACAGGATCGGCACGGTCAGCAGCAGACTCACCAACAGGCGGTCTCGGAACATCTCCGGGCTGTGCCCGGCGTGCTTGTCGTGGGCACCGTTGTCCGACATGTGCTCGTGGTGGTTCATCTCTCCGATCCTTCTCCAAGCGGCTCTGCTACCCGACGTGTTGTCAGCTCTGCTTCACACTACACATTCCAGTTGACTGGAAGGTCAAGAGGTTTCTCAACAGGTTTCCACCCCACCACTCGAACCTCTGCACGCGACAGCCGGGCCGCCCGCGAACCGCAGCCCGGTCTGTCACACTCGACACCCAACGCGTCGAGAACTGGTGTCACGCCCT
>CBEVHI010000065.1:0-9343 GCA_965549635.1 uncultured bacterium
GGACGGTACATCTCCTCCAGGGCCTGGACCTCCTCGGGACTCAGCTGGACGTCAAGGGCGGCGACGGCATCGTCGAGATGCGAAAGCCGAGTGGCGCCGAGGATCGGCGCGGTGACACCCGGGCGGGAAGCCACCCACGCCAGAGCGACCTGAGCCGGGGCGAGATCTCGGTTCGCAGCGACCGCCCGCAACGCGTTGACGACCTCCCAGTCCGATGGCTGGCCGTACCAGAGCTTGTCGAGGCCGTCCGTTGCCCCCCTGGTGGTCTCCGGCTCGCTGTCGGGTGATCGATTGCCGGCGAGGATTCCTCTGGCCAGGGGCGACCAGGGAATCACTCCCAGCCCCTCACTCCGGCAGAGGGGAAGCATCTCGCGCTCCTCCTCCCGGTAGATCAGGTTGTAGTGGTTCTGCATCGAGACGAACCTGGCCCACCCGTTGCGCTCCGAGACCGAGAGCATGCCCATCAACTGGTAGGCGTACATCGAGCTGGCTCCCAGGTAGCGGACCTTCCCTTGACGGACGAGGTGATCGAGGGCGGCGAGCGTCTCTTCGATGGGTGTGGCGGGATCAAACCGATGGATCTGATACAGATCGATGGTCTCGACCCCAAGACGCCGGAGGCTCGCCTCACATGCTTGGACGATGTGTTTGCGTGACAGGCCGGCCATGTTTGGCCCGTCGGACATCGGGAAGAACACCTTGGTGGCGAGCACGACTTCGTCCAGGCGGGCGAACTCTCTGAGCCAGCGACCCGTAACCTCCTCGCTCACGCCCAGCGAGTACATGTCGGCCGTGTCGAAGAAGTTGATTCCAAGCTCGATAGCACGCCGGAAGAATGGTCGGGCGGCGTCGGCGTCGAGTACCCACGGGCGCCATGACGGCGTTCCGTAGCTCATGCAGCCGAGAGCAACGCGTGAGACATCGAGACCAGACGTGCCAAGTTTGACGTACTCCATGAGGGGCAGCGTAGACGCGTTTCTCTGGCCGGTCATGCAGGCTGCCGCGCTCCGCTCCCCCACCCCGGGCAGCTACTCTGCGTGGTATGGAGATTCGGTTCCTCGGTGCAACCGGAACCGTGACAGGCTCGAAGTACCTGGTCACGACCTCCACCGAGCGCCTCCTCGTCGACTGCGGGCTCTTCCAGGGCTATAAGCACTTGCGGGAGCGCAACTGGGCTCCTCTTCCCGTAGATCCGGCTTCCATCGACGCGGTCGTCCTCACCCACGCCCATCTCGATCACAGCGGCTACCTTCCCCTGCTGATCAAGCACGGGTTCTCCGGACCCGTCTACGCGACGCCTGCGACCATCGATCTGGCCGCGATCCTGCTTCCCGACAGCGGCCACATCCAGGAAGAGGATGCTGCCTACGCCAACAAGAAGGGTTTCTCCAAACATGATCCCGCCCTCCCTCTCTATACGGAGGCTGAGGCGGTCGCAGCCCTGAGCAGCTTTGAACCCCTCGACTTCGATGCGTCCAAGGTGCTCGGTCGCAATGTCAACGTCAAGATGCTCCCCGACGGACACATTCTGGGCGCTTCGATCGTTCAGATCCGATCGGGAGGTACGACACTCACCTTCAGTGGAGATCTCGGGCGGCCGGACGACGCGGTGATGTTCTCTCCCCGCACGGGAGTTGACACCGACTTCCTCGTGTGCGAGTCGACCTATGGGGACCGCCTCCACGAACATGAGGATGTCGCCGCCCGATTCGAGAGCATCATCAACCGTACTGCCGCACGCAAGGGAGTCGTCCTGATCCCCTCCTTCGCGGTGGGCAGAGCCCAGAGTGTCCTCTACACCATCTACACACTGATCAAGAACGGCCGGATCCCCCGCATGCCTGTCTACCTCAACAGCCCGATGGCGGTCAGGACAACCGATCTCTACCTCAAGTATCCCCAAGACCATCGGCTCACTCTGGCCCAAATGCAGGATCTCGAAGACCATGTCGACCTGGTCCGGTCGGTGGAAGAGTCCAAAGCCCTCAATCATCTCTCAGGTCCCGCGATCGTCGTCTCTGCCTCTGGGATGCTGACGGGAGGACGGGTCCTGCACCATCTCGAATTCATGGCTCCCGATGAGAGCAACACGCTCGTTTTCGTGGGATATCAGGCAGCGGGAACCCGCGGTCGGCGGATCCTCGAAGGTGAAGGCCAGGTGAAGATCCACGGCGCCTGGGTGCCGATCCGATGCGAGGTCGACAGCATCGCGGGCCTGTCGGCGCACGCCGACGCCGACGAGATCATCCGCTGGCTGGGAACGTTCGAGCGAACGCCGAAGAAGACCTTCCTGACCCATGGGGAGCCGGACGCGGCTGAGGCTTTGCGCCTTCGGATCAAGCAAGAACTGGGGTGGAGCGTTCAGGTCCCCGTCCTCGAAGAGCGAGTGACGCTCGAGCCCTGAACTCCTCAGCCGAAGCGGCTCAGGGCGATAGCCGCGGTCGTCTTGCCCGAACCGATCGCGGTGCTCATCCCTCCCCCACTCACCCAGGCTCCCGTCAGGAGCAGATTGGGGATCGGCGTCTTGGGCGAAGTGCGTACCAGCATGTTCTCTACGGTCTGCTCCCTGCCGTAGATCGAGCCACGTCGCGCAAGGCCGTACCGGTGGTTCGTCAACGGTGTCGCCACCTCCATCACCTCCACGGAGTCGCGAATGCCCGGAATGAGGCGCTCGACGCGGGACAGCAACACCTTCCCCGCTTCCGCTTTCAGCTCCCGGTAGGTCGGATTCCGCCGGTAGCCGGCGAGGCTACCCCCTGTCCCCCACGTGTCCGCGTACTCCCATGGGGCGAGCGTGAGAGCCGCGAGTGCGCTCTTTCCCGGTGGTGCGACGCCGGGATCAACGTGCGTGTAGTCGGCAACGACCATCGATGCACCCATGAAGTCCCCCGAAGCGGCAGCCGCATAGTCGGCGTCCATGTCGTAGGTGTCGGCGATGAAGACCTCGTGTTCCGTCCAACCCTCCTTGCCAACGTCACGGTCAAGTCCCAGGTAGAGCACGAGTGTCGACAGAGAAGGGACATCGTTGCCAAGGCCCGCGACATAGTCGTCCGGGAGTGCCCCCTCATCGAGGAAACCAACGGTGTCGACCGGACTGGCGTTCGAGATGACGACATCCGCGTCGATGGTCAGGCCACGCTCCGTCGTGACGGCCACCGCCGAACCACTCCGAACGGCGATTCCTTCGACGGTCTGGCGGTAGAGAACGCTCCCCCCGTTCTCGGAGACGACACGTTCCAGAGCGCGGCTGAGCGCCTGGCTTCCGCCTCTTGGGTAGTAGCCCCCGTTGATGTGGTAGCTGTTCCAAGCCATCGCGAACATGCCGGCGCTCACCCGGCTGGGTGGCAGGCCGAGATAGCCCCACAGTGCGGAGAGCACCGCGATCAGTCGGGAGTCGGAGACGTGGGCTTCGAGAAGCGTGGACCACGTTTGGGAGAAGGCCTGAGACATCGCCGGGTAGCGCTCCAGCATCTCCGACGGTGTCGGACGGATCCCGGCTCGGCGATCACCGCTGTAACGACCCACGTCGTGGGAGACGCTCCTCAGCTGCGAGATCAGGGCACGGATGCCAGACCGCTCGGACGGGAAGAGATCTTCCAGGAGAGCCCTGTAGTCGTCGAGGTCGGCGGGAACAACGATCTCGAGGTCCGGATACCGAACACCGTAGAGCGGGTCGAGACGGGTCATGTCGAGGTCGATCCCCAGTTCCTGCAGGATCGAGTACAGCCAGCCACCGGGACCGGCCCCATCAAGGGCGTGGAGCGCGACTTCGAAGCGGAAGTCACCCCGCTTGAACTCATGGGCGTAGCCACCCGGCACGGAGTGGTGCTCAAGGACCGTCACATCGGCACCGGCCTTCGCCAGGTGCGCCGCAGCGCTCAACCCTCCGAGTCCGGCTCCAATGATGACGGCATGCACGACGAGCAGCCTACCTGCTCGTCGCTCATGCGCCCTTTCGATCGACACCGACCATCGCGAAGGACCCGTAGCCGACGACCCGCATCCTGTCACCGGCGGTATCTCCGGAGTTGCGAAGGTCGAGCAGGTGGGTTTCCAGTCCCCGGCGAGCCGCGTACTGCATGACACCCTGGACACCTCTGAGTCCACAGGCCGAGTGCTGGGCCAGTGCTTCCCACTCCCCTCGCACGATGTGCGATGCCGTTTTCGAGTCGAGAGTGCCGGCGGTTTCGTAGTCGTGGTAGTGCGAGAGGTCGGAGCTGACCACGATGAGGGTTTCAGGGCCTCCCTGCAACTCCTCGATCACCTCGGCGACGCGCTCAGGCTCGGCGCGACCGATGGCGATAGGAATCAGTTCAAAGGCTCCCAGCACCATCTGGAGGAAAGGAATCTGCACCTCGAGAGAGTGCTCTCTCGTGTGAGCGGCCATCAGCACCGGAAGGTGCACATCGGCTGCCAGCGGTACGTTTCCCAACGGCGTTGCGAACGCGTCGGCGTCGGGCAGGGCGACGCCTTCGAAGCCGACGTAGTGAGAGGGCCCCAGCAGCACCACCCTGTCGATCGCCGGGTCGAGCGTGACATACGCAGTGGCAGCGATCGGGCCGGAGAAGATGTAGCCGGCATGCGGCGCGATGATCGCCTTCGGGTGATCGTGGATCGTCTTTGTGGCTTCGTCGAGGAAGCCCTGGATCATGGATCGAAGGCGATCGGGGTCTGCGGGATAGAACGTGCCGGCGACGGCCGCGGGGCGCACCCTCATATCCCCGAGCCTACTCCTCGGTATCGACGACTCCCGCGTAGCGTACGCCGGTCAGGTCGGCCACCTCGCGCTTCCAGCTGGTCAGGTCGTTCACACCAAGGTCCCGCAGTGTGGCATGACCGCACGCGCGGGCCAGAACCTTCATCAGTTCAATCGAGGCTCCAAGGAAATTGCTCAGTCGCTCGGCGGCGGCGTCAACGGGCAGGCGGGAGCGTAGATGCGGCTGCTGAGTGGCGATCCCCACAGGACAGTTGTTGGTGTGGCAGGCACGCATGCCCAAACACCCGATTGCCTGGAGAGCAGCGTTGGAGACAGCAACGCAGTCCGCACCGAGGGCGAGGGCCTTGGCGAAGTCGGCCGGGGTGCGCAGCCCTCCCGTCACGATGAGGGTGACGTCGGTGCCGGCACGATCGAGGTGGCGACGGGCTCGTGCCAGAGCAGGCATGGTCGGCACGGAGATGTGATCGCGAAGGATCAGAGGGGCGGCCCCTGTTCCACCGCCACGACCGTCGAGGATGACGTAGTCGACCCCGATGGACAGGGCAGCGTCGAGGTCCTCTTCGATGTGCTGTGCCGACAGCTTCACGCCGATCGGAATGCCGCCCGTGACTTCTCTGACCTGGGTGGCGAAGGCGCGATAGTCGTCCAGGTCGTCCCAGTCCGGGAATCGTGCAGGAGAAACGGCAGGCGTGCCTTCGGGAAGCCCTCGCACTTCGGCGATTCTGCCGACGACTTTGCTGCCGGGCAGGTGTCCGCCCGTCCCTGTCTTTGCCGCTTGCCCTGCTTTGAAGTGAAAGGCTTGCACGTGCTCGAGCTTGTCCCAAGAGAATCCGAAGCGTCCTGATCCCAGTTCGTAGAAGTAGCGGCTGCTGGCGGCCTGCTCTTCGGGGAGCATTCCTCCTTCGCCCGAGGCGATGGCGCTTCCTGCCCTTTCCGCACCTTTGGCCAGGGCAACCTTCGCTTCTTGGGAGAGGGCTCCGAAGCTCATGTCGGACACCATGAGCGGGATATCGAGGAGGAGGGGTCGCTGGGCGCCGGGACCTATCACAACCTGTGTGTCGACGTCGACGTCGTCGAGTTGCGGGAAGGACGCCAGCTGGGCCGTCACGAACAAGAGGTCTTCCCAACTCGGCAACTTGGAGCGTTCCACTCCCATCGCTCCGATCGGGCCGTGAGAGCCCCTCAGACCCCCGTCTGCCAGGCTTCTGATCATCGATACGTAGGGTTCGTCCTCGCTCCCATGAGGGTCCTGGTAGGCGCCCTGGTAGGCGGTGCGATCGTATGGCTGGGGGTGCTCCCTCTCCCAGTCCAGGATCTCGGTTTCGTCGACCCACACTCCCCCATCCTCGAGCTGCGAGGTGAACAGTTGCAGGCGCTCGGTGTTGGTGTAGGCACTGACCCCGGTCGCGTAGCGGTAGTCCCAGCCGTGGAGTCCACAGACGAGGTCCTCACCCTCGACTCGACCGTCCGCAAGGAGAGCCCCCCTGTGGAGGCAGCGACCGTAGAGAACAGACACGGCCTCATCGGCCCGGATGACGACCAGGTCGACGTTTCCGACGCGTGCATGTGCGGGAACCCGGTCGGTCAACTCGTCCCATTCAGCGATACGTTTCACGTACTCCCCAACCTATTGAATGTCGCGTTGCTTCCGCCACGCAAGCTTGTCCATGAATGCCCAGGATGTCCGGTGCAAGTTGGAAGGACCCCACACCTGGAGCGCCGCTCTGTGGGCAGGGCTGGGGTACCCCTTGTTTCGTTCGAATCGATACCAGGGGAGCTCTCTGGCGACGTCTCGCATGAGCCGGTCTCGCGTCACCTTCGCCAGGATGGATGCCGCGGCAACCGAGAGCGACGTGCGATCACCTCGTACGATCGTGTGGCTGTTGCCGCGACCGACGAAGTCCCATGCGCCGTCCACGAGCACCCTGTCGGGAGGCCTACGCAGATCTTCGAGCGCCCTTCTGGTGGCGAGTCGCTGTGCCTCCGACATGCCGAGCCGGTCGCACTCGGAGGGGGTGGCGTGTCCTATCGCCCAGTCGTCACACCAGCTCGCGACACGGTCGAACATCGATTCTCTCTCGGCTTCTGTCAGGAGCTTGGAGTCTCTTACCCGCTGGATCCTCTTCGCCTTCGGTGGAACCGCTATGGCGATGGTCAAGGGGCCTGCCCACGCTCCCCGGCCGACCTCGTCGACTCCGGCGACAATGTCATCCCCATCCGCCCAGTGGGTCTTCTCCACCCGAAGGGTCGGGGCGAGGTTTTGCAGCGAAGGACGCATCCGTACCGATGACACTCGACGACCTTAGTGGCACATGGGGGCAGCTTTGCGGCACTATGCCGGTTCGGAACTCTGCCGCAGGCCGGGAACCATTTGGGCGACGGACCACTAGTTCAGCGTCGGGTCAGGCGGAAAGTCGGCGAACAGCGCGACGTCGCTTCTCTGACGTTTGAGCACCGCCGACCAGTCGTTCGGGTCGGAACGGAAGGCATCTCCCTCTTCCATGTCCACGACGAACCAGCCTGCATCTTCGATCTCGGCTTCGAGTTGGCCTGGACCCCACCCGGCGTACCCGGCGAAGACTCGCGCCTTCTCCACTTCGACCTCGGGGCCCCGACTCAGATCGACCAACCCAAGGTCACAGCAGATAGGCGTCCACACTTCCGGGGAACCGGTTCCCTTGCCCAGGCCGATCGCCGCCTCGGTATCCACCGGACCTCCGAAGCCGACGAACGGCAGGGCAACGATGGCGGCCCACTCGGGCAAGTGCTCGGCGACAGGTATGTCGGAGGGTCGGTTCAGCACGAGACCGACGGACCCTTCCTCTCCGTACTGGCAGAGGAGGACGACCGTTCGAGCAAAGTTCGGGTCGAGGATGGCCGGGGTGGCCACCAGGAGTTTCCCTGCCTGCAACATGTCCCAATGTTCGCAGGAGCGACGGAGGAGCGCACGATCTGACGACGCGCCGCTGCAGGAGACACGATGCTCGGGTAGCTTCAGAGAGGTGAAGATCCGACGTGCCAGGGAAGGTGACCTCGAGGCTGTGGCCCGGATTGCCGCGGCTTCGTGGCGTACCACCTATCGGGATCTTCTGGAGGCCTCGACGATCGAACGCTGGCTCGACGCCGCCTACTCCGCTTCCGCACTGCAGCAGCGCTGGCAGGACCACCCGATCTTCCTGGTCGAGATCGACGGCAGGCCGGCCGCGTTCGCCGACGTCTACATCGAGGAGAACAGGATCGTCGTGGCGGCGATGTGCACCCATCCCGAGTATCGCCGTCACGGTGCGGGGACACTGCTCCTCGACAAGGTGCGTTCGCTGGCACCGGCACTTCCCGTCACCATCGATCTCATCCTCGGCAACAGCTCGGGGGAAGGGTTCGCCGAGTTCCACGGGTTCAGCCCCGGGGAGACCATCGAGGTCCACCTCTACGGCGAGCCATTCGTGGAGCGCCGCTGGTGGATGGAGTCGGCCTACATGAGGTCATCATGAAGACGCTGCCGAAGGTGCTCCTTCACGACCATCTCGACGGTGGACTTCGCGTCGAGACCATTCTGGATCTGGCGGAGGCTCAGGGGTACGGGTTACTCCCAGCGACGCAAGAACACGAACTCTCCGACTGGTTCTATCAGGGCACCTCAGGGTCTTTGAGCAGATACCTCGAGTCGTTCCAGCACACCATCGGGGTGATGCAGACTGCAGACTCGCTTGCCCGCGTTGCCTATGAAGCGGTGGTGGACACCGCCGCCGATGGGGTGGTCTACGGGGAGTTCCGCTTTGCCCCGGAGAACCACACGCGCCTCGGACTGAACCTGAACCAGGTCGTCGAGGCTGCTCTGGACGGGCTTCATCGGGGCGCGGCCGAGACGGGGATGACCCCCGCCTTGATTCTCGTTGCGATGCGTCAGCGCGATGACTCCCCACAGATCGCCAGGCTCGCCGCCACCTACGCCCATCTCGGTGTCGTTGGATTCGATCTGGCTGGACCGGAGCAGGGGTGGCCTGCAGACCGCCACCTGGTCGCCACGAGGGTCATTCGGAGCGCGAACCTGGGCTTGACGATCCACGCAGGTGAGGTCGACGGTCCCCACAGCATCTGGACCGCCCTTCAACGCGCCGGTGCGCACCGCATCGGTCACGGAGTGCACGTGATCGACGACTGCAAGCTCGATGGAGCCGACATCGAAGAGCTGGGCAGCCTGGCAGCCTATGTGCGTGACTTCCGGGTGCCTCTCGAAGTGTGTCCGACGTCGAACCTGCACACGAGTGGCTGGACGAAGCAATCGCATCCGGTCGGAGCATTGCACCGTGCCGGGTTCACGGTGACGCTGAACACGGACAATCGTCTGATGAGCAGGACATCGCTGTCAGACGAGTTCCGCCTGGTGGCGGATCATCAAGGTTTCGAGCGTTCCGACCTCCTGCGAGTGACGGTGAACGCAATCATGGCCGCCTTCGCGCCGCTTCCGCTGAAACGTCGGATTCTGGAGGAACGTATCCGCCCTGCCTACGCCTGAAGCTGCTCCTCGATCCACGTCGCCACGTCGTTGAGGACCTGTTCCTGCTCGGGTTCGTTGTGGCACTCGTGTCGAAGGCCCTCATAGAGGATGCGTTTGGCGTGGGGCTC
>CBEVHI010000066.1:0-9317 GCA_965549635.1 uncultured bacterium
CCAGTACTTCGTTGGCGCGAGAGACCACGCCGGACCCAGGTCAACGGCGTCCATGACCGAAAGACTACGCCTGATCAGGAATCAGCAGCACCTTCCCCGTGGTACGGCGGCCTTCGAGAGCCCGGTGTGCCGATGCAGCTTCGGACATCGCGAAGCGCTCACCGATCGTGACATCGAGCCAGCCGTCGCGGATACCGTGGAAAACCTCGCTCGCTCTGCGCTCGAGATCCTCTCTGGTTGCGATGTAGTGGAACAACGAAGGGCGGGTCACGTACAGCGAACCGTTGCTGTTCAGCACTTGCAGGTCGACGGGCTCCACAGGGCCGGAGGACTGCCCGAACAGCACCACCATTCCTCGAGGTCGCAGCAACGCGAGGTCACGCAGAAACGTGTCTCGGCCCACTCCGTCGTAGACGACATCGAGGGGCCGTGGACCGGCAACCTCCTCTATGGCCTCGACGAAGCCCCCGTAGCCGCATGCAGCCTCGGCGCCGACCGACATGGCGATGCGCTGCTTGTCTTTCGTGCCTGCCGTGGCGAACACCCGGGCTCCGTTGTGCACCGCCATCTGGATGAGAAGTCGCCCGACACCTCCGGCACCGGCGTGAACGAGGCACGTCTCTCCGGACTGCAACGGGTAGGTGTCTCGGACGAGATACTGAGCCGTCATGCCCTGCAACATCGCCGCAGCAGCCGTCTCGAGATCGACGCCATCTGGTACGGCAACGGCGCGATCCTCGAGGACGAGCGCCTGCTCTGCGTAGGATCCGGGAGCCGATGACCAGGCGACTCTGTCACCGACCTCCCACCGCTTGACACCGGGTCCGAGTGCATCGACGAAGCCGGCTCCCTCCAGGCCGAGCGTGAACGGCAAATCGACCTGATAGAGGCCCCGACGGTGATAGGTATCGATGTAGTTGATACCTGCGGCCGCTACCGTGACACGAACCTGGCCTTCTCCCGGTACCGGTTCCGGCGCGTCGCCCCACTCCAGGACCTCCGGCCCTCCGTGCTCCGAAATCCGAACTGCGTGCATTGCCACCTCCTGGGGTCACCGTACTACCGGCACAACGTAGGATGATCGGCCATGAGCCGGCGGACTATCGACGAACTTTTCGAGGAAGCTCGAGCCATGATCTCCCGCTATCACCCTGCGGCCGCGGCTCGGGCCATCGATGATGGCGCTGTGCTCGTCGATCTGCGGTGTGAGACAGACCGACGCCGTGAGGGATCGATAGAGGGTGCACTCCACGTCCCCCGGGCCGTCCTCGAGTGGCGAGCCGACCCGGATTCGGAGTGGAGCGACACCCGTATCTCCAACCTCGACGCTGCATTGATCCTCATGTGCAACGACGGCTATTCGTCGAGTCTCGCTGCGGCCAATCTGGTGCGGATCGGCTTCAGCAGAGCCGGTGACATGGTGGGCGGCTTCAGGGCATGGAAGGCTGCGCGTCTCCCCGTACTAGGAATGTACGACGTGTGATTCCGATTCGGCGTTGGCAATCACGAGTCCTCCGCCGACAACAAGCGCATCGATGTGCACGATCGGGGCGCCGTCTGGCAGCGTCGTCGGGTCCGGAGTCTCGATCTGGGCAGCGCCCCCAACCACGCGCTGATCGACCTCGACCCGCCAACTCATGGGTACCAGCACACGCGCTCCACCGGCAAGGACGCGCAGGCTGAGCCGAGCGCCTTCCGGATCGAGAAAGGCCTGACGCAGGTCCACGTCGACCCCGCCCATGCCGACAATCACCCGTCCCGAGCGGAGATGTGGCGACACACTCTCGTAGTTCCGCCCATCCATCAACGCCACGAGTTTGAACTCCTCGGCCTCATCGTCGGTGTTCTCACCGATGATCCGGGTCAGCGCGATGGCAATAGCCTTGAGGATGATGTTGAACACCAGCAGCCACGCCAGCACCTTGATGAGCTTCTTCATCGAGACCTCCCTCCTACAAGCCTACGGCATCTGTTCGTGTCCCCGTCGCCGCAGTTCGGACGCGAGTGCTTCGTCCTCGTAGCGCATCAAGTCGGGAGACCATGGCAGGAGTGACACTGGTGATGCTGTTGCCTCTTCGAGCAACCTGGCGACTTCGTCACGGAGTGTGCGCGCCCACGCTTGCCCTTTCGCACCCGCTCTCCGCGACAGGGTCCCGTCTGCGTTGGCCATGAAGACACCGGCTTCGACCCGAGGATTGGCTCTCGAGCCTCGTTCCCCGTACACAAGCACAATCGACCCAACCGGCACATCCTGAACTCCCCCGGTGGCAATGAACTCACCCTCGAATGCCCATCCGGTGCTCTTGCCTTCATCGACACCACTCACGACTTTGGCCCAGTTCTTGCGACGCTCGTCACCGAGGAGTGGAATCGTGACCGCGATCAAGGGACGATCGTTCATGCTCCCACTGTACCGAGGTAGTGTCGGCGCCATGAAGCAGGTGCGCTGGGGAATCATGGGGGCCGGCCGAATCGCCGCCGCACTCGTGGAGGCAATCCGACAGGTTCCCGGCGGTGAGGTGGTCGCGATCGGCTCCACGTCGTCCGAACGAGCATCGGCGTTCGCCGAGCTCCACGGGATTCCCGGTCGCTACTCGACGTATGAAGACGTCGCGGCCGACCCGAATGTCGATGCGGTGTACGTCGCCACCACCAACAATCTGCACCTCGCCAACACGCTCGTCTCCGTCGAGCATGGCAAACCGGTCCTCTGCGAGAAGCCATTCGCTCTCAACCGCCGGCAGGCAGGCGAGATGGTCGCGGCAGCACGCGCAAACGGCGTCTTCCTGATGGAGGCGATGTGGATGCGGTTTCAGCCTGCAACGAGCAGGGTGGAAGCGATCGTCCGCTCTGGGAGAATCGGCGAACTTCGCTCCGTTGTGGCGGATTTCGGCTTCGTGGCCGGACCACATCCCAGCGACCGTCTCTTCGACAGGACGCTCGGTGGAGGCACGGTCATGGACCTGGGCGTCTATGTCGTGACATTCGCGACGCTGCTTCTCGGCCCTCCCACATCGATCACCGCGTCAGGCCAGATGTCCGCTGCAGGGATCGACGAACAGGCCGGCATCCTGCTGCGCCACCGTGGAGGCATGTCCACGCTCAGCACATCGTTCATCGCCGACTCGAGCATGGAAGCCATCGTTGCGGGTAGCGACGGACACATCCGGGTTCACGCCCCGTTCCATCACTCACCTCGTCTGTCGATCGAACGCAGAGGGGAGGTCGTCGAGACGATTGACACGAGCTACGAGGGATCCGGGTACCGCTTCGAGGTGGAGGAGGTCCACCGATGCCTCCTCGAAGGGGTGACGGAGAGTCAGCGAATGAGCCTGGACGACTCGCTGGCGGTCATGAGCACCCTCGACGAGATCAGGGATCAGATCGGACTGGTCTTCCCAGGGGAGTAGGGGCCGCTACCCCCGCCACCGATTGGCCAGCTCGTCGGCATACTCGTTCCAGCGAAAGCCGGCATGGCCTTTGATCCATTCGAGTCGCAACTCCGGTCGCCACCGCTCGTAGACCGCACGAACGAGATCCAGATTCTCGACAGGCCCTGTCTTGCGCTTCCAGCCACGTTTCTCCCAACCGGCAGCCCACTCGTTGATCGTGCGCACCGCCAGGTTCGAGTCCGAGTACACGCTGGTTTCGACCCCTACGGGAACCAGATCGAGGGCGGCCAGCAGTGCGGTGAGTTCCATCCGGTTGTTCGTCGTGTGCGGCTCGTGGCCGTGGGCCTCGGCGACGATCTCGTCGTCGACCACATAGACGGCTCCCCACCCGCCCGGTCCCGGGTTCGGTGACGCGGACCCATCGGTGAACACCCCGGTCGTGGGTCCGTCTCCCGTATGCGTACGCACCGGCTTCTTCCCGGCGTCACGGCAGCTCCGACAGACGGAAGGCTCCCATCCGGGATAGCGATCAAGGACGGACCTGGGGATGCGGAACACGGTTCCACAGGATCGACAGGTGAATTCAGGCATGGCGCCAGGATACGCACTGGGTGCGATTCCGCCGAGACTTCCCCCGCTCGGCCGGACGAGAAGACCGCTGGTTCTCTCGACTCCGATAACCCCAGATCCCGATCGGATCAGTGGATCCAGGCTTAGACGTCGAGACTGGACACGTCGATCTCGACGAGTGAGGGGCCGTCGGTGACGGCCAGAGCTGCAGCCATCGTGTCCTCAAGATCGGACGCCGCATCGACGCGGAACCCCTGGCCTCCGCACAGCCGGGCGTACTCGGCGAAGTCGGGATTGACGAGACCGGTCTGCCACACGGGGTGGATCGCACCGATCTGTTCTCTGCTGATCTTGCCCAGCTCGTCGTTGTTCAACAGGATGTGTGTGATCGGCATCCGGTACTTGACGGCGGTGGTGAACTCTGCGAGATACTGCCCGAATCCCCCATCGCCTGAGACCGAAATCACTCTACGCCCTGAGCCCCGTGTCGCCGCCCATGCGCCCATGGCTCCGGGAAACCCGAAACCGATCGAACCCAGGTAGCCGGACATGAGCACATCTTGTTCGCCTTTGGCTTCGAAGTAGTGGCCGAAGGCATAGGTGTTGTTGCCAACGTCGACGGAGATCACCGCGTCCGCCGGCACCAGGTTGGACAAGGTCGTGAAGACGCGGGCGGGATGCATTCGCCCATGCTGGTCCGCTGTCCCCGCCCTTCGCTGCGTCTCCTCGCGCCAACGGGCTCTCTTGAGTTCAACCGTGGCGCGCTGATCCGGCCGGTCGACGGGGGTGAGCGCATCACGGAGAAGCTCGAGTGTTCGGCTGACTTCACCCCAGATCGGTATGTCGACAGGATGGAACTTCCCGAGCGTCAGCCTGTCGAAGTCGACCTGGATCGTCGGAATCCACGTCGCAATCCCGGAGTGGTTCGAAAACGATGCTCCCAGCACCAGCAGCGCATCGGCTCGCGCCATCAGCGCAGAAGCGATCGGGGTGCCCGAACGTCCGACGACACCACCGCCGAGCGGATGGTCGTCGCCGATGAGACCCTTTGCACGAAACGTCGTGATCACGGGCGCGTCGATCTGCTCGGCCAGTTCGATGACCTGCCTCCGAGCGTGCCTGGCGCCGCTGCCTGCCACGATGAGAGGCCGCTCCGCTCCCTCGAGTAACTCGATCGCCCACGAGAGTTCCTCTTCCGGCGGAGCAATGCCGTCGAAAGCGACACGGCCGGCCCTTGGTCGTGCCGGCGGTTCAGGGAGACCGGGAAGATTCTGTACGTCATCGGGGAACACGAGGTGGGCAACGCCCCGGTCGATGAGCGCATGTTTGAGAGCGAGCGCCATCAGTTCTGTCGCGTTGTCCGGCGTGAGAACCGTCTGGCTCCAATCGGCGACCGCGGCGAAGGCCTCAATGAGCGGCACTTCCTGGAACGCTCCCGGGCCGAGCACCTGGGTCTGCACTTGCCCGGTGAGTGCCAGAACCGGTGCGCGGTCGACTTTGGCGTCCCACAGGCCGGTGAGCAGGTTGGTTGCGCCAGGACCCGCGATCGAGAAGCAGGCTGCGGGACGACCGGTCAGCTTGCCATAGGCAGACGCCGCGAAGGCAGCGGCACCTTCGTGGCGAATCCCGATATAGCGCAAACGCTCATCCTCTTCTGCCCTTCGGAGGGCGTCGGCAAGTCCAAGGTTGGAGTGCCCGACCATCCCGAAGACGGTATCGACGCCCCAGCCGGTCATCACGTCGACCATCTGGTCCATGAGCGTCGGCTCGTCGGAGGGAACCGGAAGCTCGACGTAGAGGCCGTCTTCTCGATCCTCGATCCGATAGCACGTGGCGACGTCCTTGAACCCGGGCGGCGGTTCTCCGGTGGCCGGGTCGTACTCGTATCCATGCCAGGGACACAACAGATACGCACCATCGATCTCTCCGTCCCCGAGGGGTCCGCCTTGATGAGGGCAGCGGTTGTCGAGCACACCCCAGCCGCGCTCCGTGCGGCTCACTGCGAGTGCCCGGCCTTCGACGACCACTGTCGTGACCCGCCCGACCTCGATATCGGGTACATCGAGCTTTCTCCACACTGTGCTGGCTGCCATGGGATCCTTCCTCAGACCGGTTTGCCTTTCAAGGCGCGAACTGCCCCGATGTAGCGGTCGAGTTCGGCGATGTAGCGCTCAGCGTCGTCCGCGATCTCTGGATGCCGCATCCGCATTGCCGTGACCGCGAACTTGGCACCCCGGTAGTACGGCTCCATGGCGTGGACCGGCATCGCGTTCGGACCCGGAACTGCCGACCCCGTCGATACCGCCTCGGCTTCGATGGGATCGAGTTCCAGGTCTCTGACCGTGGCGATCAGCTCATCTTCTGTTGGCCGATCGGCGTAGTCGCCGGAGACCAGGCGAGCGGTCTCGTCTCCCAGTGCGTCGATGATGACGTAGGCGGGGCGGGCGATGTTGCGACGATCCTTCTCATCGGCGACTCCATACGGTCGGATGGCCAAGCTTCGATCCGGGTCGGACAGCATCGGGAACGGCAATCGCAGTTTCTCGACCATCGCTGCATGTTGCTCGGGGCTGTCAACGCTGATGGCAACGATTCGCGCCCCGGCCCCAAGAATCTCGTCGTATCGCGATGCCAGGCTGACCAGCTGGCCATTGCAGTAGGGTCACCAATCGCCCCTGAGGAAGAGGAGGATCGTGGCGCCACCGAGGTGCTCGGAGAGCGTCCACGCCTCACCGGCCTGATCGACAAGTGTGAAGTCGGGCGCCATCAAACTCTCCCTCCCTGCAGAAGCGATTTCCCTTTCCTGAAGAACCGTAGCGCCGTTGCGATCTGATCGTCGCTCTCGAGCAGCGCTTCATAGCTCAGCCGGGCCCCACCGAAGTGGGTCTCGCTCCAGAACGGGTCCGGGCTCTGGGAGACCCACGGGGCGACATACAGGTAGGGGTCGGGATGGTCCTCATCTCCCGGCGATCCCCCAAACGACGCCCTGCTCTGCAGCTCTGGATCTCCGAACTCGACGGCGACGTCGAAATGCTCCGGCCACAGCTGTACTCGAGTCTGGAGGGCAGCCGCAGGGTCTTCGTATCGGAGCTCTTCGAGCACCACGGTCATGAAGCCGAACCAGTCGGAGACAGCCGACGCAGCCCTTTGACTCAGATCGAGGTGAGCAGACGAGTCCCCCAGAGGAGGCACGTCGAACCTGTCACCCGAGCCGGGGTCGAGGTCGACGCCGACGAACCGCGCCGCATCGTCGAGCGAGGTGATCGGGACGGCAGAGGCACCCCTGGCATCCTGCTTGACGAGATCAAGACCTTCGACACGGACCTGTCGATCCTCTCCGAAGAAGGGAGTACCGAATCCGCGATGCGTGTAGCGCAAGGCCATCTTCCCGTTTGTCTGTTGTCGCGCCGGGGACAGGACGTAGAAGGCCAGAAGATGCAGAGACTCCCTGGTGGACACATACCCGGCAGGAACGGGGAGCAGGCGCCTGCGGTTGGCCAGCCAGTGATCTGCACACCAGGCATCGAACTCTGGACTCGACCCGCAGAAGTCGTCCCATCGAGGCTTCCGATCACCCACCGGCAACACGACCGAACCGTTTGCTTCACCAACCGGATCGTCGGCAAACCACTCGTCTTCGATCGCAGGAGGCGACGGCTCCAGCACCCGCACCTCGAAACGGTCGTTCAGCCGTGCGGCGGCCTCTGCCCTGGCGTCCCTCGGTGTTCTGGTTTCCGGGTCCATGAAGAGAGAGGCTACCCCGCTCCCCAACCACGATGATGCGGCAGCCGTCCGGGGCTGGGAGGCTCACCGTACCCCCCGCTGGGGCAACGGGGTAGCGGGCACGGATGAAGGGGAGCCAACCGGACGGCCGGCCGCACCCCCACCGTACCCGGATTCTCCCCCCGAGGAAACTACCGGCAGCTCAGCGGGCGACTTTGCCGGGGATGAGCAGCGGGTACGAGATACGCCGGACCTTCAGGTGCCACCAGCGATCGATCCTCCGTAAGCGTTGGAGGAACTCCCACATCCGGGCGTCTCTTGCGTAGTAGCGCTTCACCTCACGGACCGTGATCGGCTCCGCCAGGCGCCGGTTGGCTCGCTCCAGTGCGATGGGGATCAGGTGCGCAAGGCGTTCCTTGTAGAACTGGGCGATGAGGTTCAGGAACGTCGTGCGCACATCGAAGTACTCGTCGATGATGCCCTGCACGAGAAACTGCTTCACAGGGCCCCGAAGCACCCACGGCAGGGATGCCAGGAAGATGTCTACATCGATGCGATCGATTCCCTGGGCGTCCTTGAGGAGCGGCGTGGTCACATCGAAGTAGACCAGGTCGTCCCCGACCAGACCCCAGTTGGAGACCTGTGCGTCGAGACCGATGCCTGCACCAATGGCCGCTTGCGTCCCTTCGTAGATCTGGTCGAGAAAGCCCGCGGCCTCGTCGGGGGAGATCGAAGCGAGGTAGAGGTGTCCAACCTGTCCGGGTTCGAGGAGCGGCTGGAGAAGGTACACCGCGACGTCCCCGGTGGACGACGTCAGAGTTCGAGTGACGGTGGGCACGGCGTCGACACCCAAGCTCCGCAGACCCTTCAGATAGTCGTCGAGGAGGGTGAGATAGGGATCCACACCCTCCCCGGCTCGAAATGTTGGGAGCCGCTTGGCCGCCACAGGACCGTCGACTCCCGGCCACGCCACCACGCTGGTGATCTCCCCGTAACCAACGACCTCGATTCCGTCCGCTCTACCGGTCGCAAATGCCTTCTGAAACCGGCGTTCGAGTTCGTCGAGATCGTCGACGTCCACCGGGTCCAGGTTCACGTGAAGATGCCTCGCACCCGGGCGATGATTTCGTCCGCTTCCTCTTCCGTGAGGATGAGCGGTGGGAGGAACTGCAGAACCGATCGATCGTTCTCAGCCCAGACGACGAACAGTCCTGCATCGAAGAACATCTTCGTCGCCACGAGGGCGGCGTCCGCTGCCGGGAAGGCCAAGCCCATCATCATGCCTCGCTGCCGGAGTGTGAACGGCAGGTCGGAGAGGCCTACCTCGAACCGCTTGGCCAGTTCGGAGACCCTCCCCAGAAAGCCCGGCTCTTCGACGATGTTCAACACCTCGAGTGCCGCGACGCACCCAAGTTCGGCGCCTCCGTAGGTGGACAGGTGCACGAAGGGCAGATCATTGAAGAAGGAGAAGACTTCGGGTTTCATCAGCGTTGCACTGATGGGATAGATGCCCCCGCTGAGACCCTTGCCGGTCACGAGAATGTCGGGAGTCACGCCGAGCTGCTGGTAGCACCACATGGTTCCCGTCCGTCCGAGGCCGGTTTGCACCTCATCCAGGATCAGCAGGGAGCC
>CBEVHI010000067.1:0-9304 GCA_965549635.1 uncultured bacterium
GGCTCGGCTTCCTGCTGTACGGCTTCCCGGATGGAGGCAGCTTTCAGTTCCTCCCATACTGCGATCGGCAGATTGTTGAAGCAATGCTTCGCCTACCGGCCGCCTATCGATTCAGTCAGCGAATCACCGAAGACATCGTCGCGTCCGAGTGGCCCGAACTCGCGGCGTTCCCCTACAACGACGCATCCGGCAAAGCACTGAGGGCCTTCAAACGGGTCCGGCACTCGCTGGGGCGTCTGTTGAGAGAGCGCAGAGAATGATCGCGAGTCCGAACAGCCTCGACTTGCCGACCTGAGATCGGGCGGTGGCAGGTATCGTCTCGCTGTGACAACCATGAGGCGAGGGACCCAACGCAATTGGTCACTGAGGAGGCCGAACGATCTGGGCGGGGCCGCGTCCATGTTGCCGAGGAGTCTCGCCGAGCGGCACGACCCATCGGCGTTGAAGGTCCAGTTCATTCTGTCGAAGGGCGCGTTCGCGAGTCCACACGGGTGGGAACGGCGAGCGGTTGGCTCCTGGACCCTAGCTCACGACGCGGCTCTTCCTGTCTGGTCGATCACGGCAGCTGGTGAGTCCGTCGGATGGCTGCTCGGACATCCGGTTACCGATGAGGGGACACTCCTGGTCTCCGACCTGGAAGTGCCGGTTCAAGGGCAGGCCGGGCAGTTGGAGAAGCTGTTCGATGAGTTCGCCGGCAGGTTCATTGCGATCTTGATAGCGGTCGACCAGCCGCGGATCTATCTCGACGGAGCAGGGTCGATGGGGTTGGTCTACAGCGCCTCCCAGCAGATCGCAGCTTCGTCACTCTTCCTCATCCCCTACACCGACCCGGAAGATGACCGACTAGCTCTCGTTCGAGGCCCAGGGCTCTTCGACTACGATCCGCACCTGCACTACGGCTTGACGGTCCGCTCGTCCGTCGATTGGCTTCCGCCCAACCACTTCTTGGATCTTGTCGAATGGAAGGCTGTCCGCCACTGGCCGAGAGATGACCTGTCCTTCACTACCGATATCGAGAGCACGGTCTCGTTCGTCGTCGAAAGGCTTCGAAGAAACCTGCAAGCTGTTGCGCAGACCGGGCCTGTTCAGATGTCGCTCACCGCCGGGAAGGACACTCGGTTGTTGCTGGCGTGTGCCAGGGATTTCGTGGAGGATATCGAGTTCATCACGTACGCGATTTCCGACCATCAGGGGCGAATCGATGTGAGTGTTGCACGCCATCTTGCCCGTACGTTCAAACTCCGCCACCGTGTACTGGGTGCTCGGCCGCCTACCGGCCCAGAGGTGGAGAGGCTGCTCTTTCGGACCGGATGTGTCGCAGCGGCAGATCCGCGATGTCAGGAGTCGGTCAACACCCTGTCCAGTATGAACCCCACAATGCCCTACGTGGACGCGACGGCCGGCGAGATGGACCGGATGCCCCTCTATGTACACATCGACGACGACACTGAGCGGCTCACGATCGAGGGTTTGCTGGGCCTGAGGGGATACCCTGCCTGGCCGGAGACGGTCGAGCGAGGAGAGAGATGGCTCCATGAGCTGCCCGTCGAGAATCCCCACACCGTGTTCGACTTTCGTGCTCTCGAGATGCGGTTTGGGGGATGGGCGGGATTCGTGCCATACGGATACGCTGACGTGGCCAAGTTCTTCTTCTATCCGTTTGCAGACCGTCGAATCATGGATGCCCTGCTCAAGTTGCCGCCTGCCTATCGACGATCTGACGGCGTTACTCGAGATGCCATTTCTTCACAGTGGCCCGAGCTTCTCGTGGACCCCTTCAACGACGCGACTGCCGGCGCCTACGGCTGGTACCGGAGGGCTCGACGCGTTGCCGGGCGCCTGCGGAGACCCTCCAAGAATGCCCCGTTGCCAACACGTTGAGTGGTATTCTCCGAAGGATTCCTCACGCTGTGTCCCAAGTGCCGTTTCTGACTTGCTGATGGTGAGGAACAACGAGACGCTGTCAGCAGTGGAAGCCGATTCGACCGCCGCGGCCCACTCTCGCTGAGGTCTGCTTCTCTTGATATTGCGGTCGCGACCACGTACAGTGGTCCTCGCCGCGCACGCGGCTTTACAGGGAGGCTGATGATGACGAGCGGGGGCCAGCGGGTTTCTCTTTGGCGAAGTTTCAGGAGCGGTTCGACGGTAATCGTCGCTGCGCTTGCGATCACGGTTGCTTCGGTGGTCGTGCCGGTGACGCCACAAGCCGTGGCGGCGACCAACGCGCAGCCTCTGGCGAGCGGCACAGTCGAACGTATCGGGGGAGCAGACCGTTTCGAGACCGCGGCGCTGATCTCCGCTGCGACGTTCAGCTCCGGCGTTCCGGTCGCCTACGTCGCGACAGGTCTCAACTTTCCGGACGCCCTTGCCGGCGCGGCGGCGAGTGGCGGCACCGGCCCGATCCTGCTGGTCACCAAGGACTCGATCCCTCCGGTAACAGCAACAGAACTGGGCAGATTGAATCCAGGTGAGATCGTGATTCTGGGTGGGACGGGTGTTGTGTCGCTGTCAGTTCAGTCCGACCTTGCGACATACACCTCTGGTACCGTGACTCGCCTGTCGGGTCCCGACCGCTATGCGACAGCAGCGGCAATCTCAGAGGCCAGCTTCAGTCCCGGTGTGCCGGTGGCCTATGTGGCGACCGGGCTGAACTTCCCCGACGCGCTGGCCGGCGGACCTGTGGCAGCGCTCGCCGGAGGACCGATCCTGCTGGTCGGGAGCACCGTGCCGCAAGCGACGAAAGACGAGCTTACGCGATTGAACCCGGGCACGATCACGATCCTGGGGGGAACCGGTGCCGTCTCGTCGGCTATCGAAACGGAACTATCCGGGTACACCAGCGGTGGCGTCACGCGACTATGGGGAGTGGACCGCTATGCAACGGCTGCTGCCGTGTCGGCTGACGCGTTTGCTCCGAGGGTCCCTGTCGTCTACGTCGCTACCGGAGCAACATACCCGGACGCGCTGGCCGGCGGGCCGGCGGCTGCCTTCGCAGGTGGCCCCGTGCTACTCGTTGGCCCAGACAGCCTTCCGACTGCGACTGCCCTCGAGCTTCTCCGCCTCTCCACGCAGAGGATCGTTGTTCTTGGCGGCGCAGGCGCCGTGTCCGAGTCCGTGCGGAGCCAGCTCGCCGGGTACCTGGCCCCGATTGCCGTCGACGACGACGTGACCACGCCCGAGGGCACGCCCGTGACGATCGATGTTCTTGCCAACGACATCGACGGGAACCTCGTTCCGGCGTCGACCGTCAAGCAGTCGGATCCTTCCCACGGAGTCCTGGTGAACAATGGCGATGGAACCTTCGACTTCACGCCGACGACCGGATACGTTGGCAGCGACACATTTACCTACAAGGTGTGCGATGCCACGGCGATGTGCGATACGGCGACCGTGACGATCGGCATGCTGGCGAACGACGCTTTCACTTCGGACGACTTCTTTGGACCGTCCATCAATACCGGTCTCTGGACCGCGGTCGACCCGGACGGAGATTCGACCTTTGGAATCTCGCGGTCAGGCAACCAACTGGTCATCGAAACGCCTGCGGGATCGAGACATGACGCCTGGATCGATGCAGGTGCCATACCGCCTATCACGTTCAATGCGCCTCGACTCATGCAGCCGACAGCGAATACCAGCTTCGAGATCATCGCCAAGTTCCAGTCCCAAATGACCATCAACCAGCAAGATCAGGGAATCCTCGTCCAACAGGATGCCAATACCTTCCTGCGATTCGACGTGTTCGCATCCGATAGGAACGCCATCGCCTTTGCCGCGTTCATCGACGGAGGACCAGATCCTTCGCCCTACAGCAGCGTCGAGCCGCTGGGTCACCAGCCGATCTGGCTGAAGGTAGCGAGAGTCGGCAACACCTGGACCTACTCGACATCGAGCGATGGGACGACATGGAAGGAGCAACTGACGTTCGATCTCCTGATGAACGTGGCTCAGGTCGGTGTCTACGCCGGAAACCCGAGCCCATCGGGGATTCCGGCGCCGCCAAATCGTGTGATCGTCGACTACTTCTTCAATAGCGCCTCGCCGGTCACGCCGGAAGACGGTGGAGGGACGATCTTCGACATCTGGTACGGCGACACCCAGAAGTTCGGGAACGTCGGCAACGCGCAGAAGTGGGTCGACGTTCTTGGGACCGTCGATGACCCCGACGGAATCTCATCGCTGAGCTTCACACTGAACGGCGGAGCGAGCCGACCGCTCAGCATCGGCCCTGACGGACGGCGGCTGTTGATGCCGGGGGACTTCGATGCTCAGATCCCGACGAGCGACCTGAATGTCGGTGCCAACACCATCGTCATTCGTGCCGTGGACGGCCTCAGCAATGTCTCGACCAAGACGGTGACCGTGAACTGGACGACGGGGACGACATGGCCCCTTCCGTACACGATCAACTGGAGCACGGTGACGACACCGGCACAGGTTCAGAACGTTGCCCAGGTCGTCGACGGGCAGTGGAGGCCCACCTCAGGCGGTCTGTTGACCGTCGATGTTGGCTATGACCGCTTGATCGACATTGGTGATGTCACTTGGGGCGACTACGAAGTGGAGGTGCCGATCACGATTCGCGGGCTCGATACGGTCAACGGGTACGACTCGCCGAGTTTCGGACCGGCACTGGGCATCCTCATGGGTTGGGATGGGCACGAAGACTGCTCGGTGTTCCTCGAGACGATTTGTGATCCGTCGGCGCAGCCGGTGTGGGGATGGTGGCCATCCGGCTCACTCGGTGAGCTGCGATGGACAGACACATTCGAGGGGCTTCGACTCATCGGCTTCAACCCGGATACATCGTCCGAGATCGCCCAGGCGATCGACATCGGAGCGACGTACCGCTTCAAGATGCGGGTCGAGACGAACCTGACCGGCCCGCTCTACAAGCTCAAGATCTGGAAGGATGGGACTACCGAGCCGGCGACCTGGCAGCTTACCGACCAGCAGGGGCAGGCCGGCGATCCGGCGTCAGGTTCGTTCCTGCTGCTCGTGCACCATGTTGACGTTGCCGTCGGGAACGTTGTGGTCACCGCTCTGCCGTGACCACAGGCGAACCGGGAGCGGTGTTGGCCAGGTCGGCATCGCGGACCAGAGTTGAGGTGGAGAGCGTGGGTCGGCATGAGTGATCGACGTGTGGCGTGCCCAGCGTGTGGCTCATCGAGACTCGAGGTGTTCACGGCGCCGTCGACGCTGCCCACGTTGAGCTGCACGCTCTGGCCTGACCGTGAACAGGCCGTGGACGCCCCGAGGGGCACGATGTCGCTTGCACTGTGCAAGACATGCGGACTGCTCGTGAATGTCGCGTTCGACCCGTCATTGCTCGACTATGACGAGAACTACGAGAACTCGCTGCACTTCTCGTCGCTGTTCCGCAGCTACGCGGAGAGCCTGGCAAAGGGTCTCATCGAGCGGTACGACCTGCGCGAGAAGGTGATCCTGGAGATCGGCTGCGGGAAAGGCGACTTCCTCCGCATGCTCGTCACCCTTGGCGACAACACGGGAATCGGTGTGGACCCGGGTTACGAAGAGGATCCGGATGCACCCGATGACGAGCGCCTTTTCTTCGTCAGGGACTACTACCGAGACGCGAACCTGGACGCATCACCAGACCTCGTCATCGCTCGCCAACTCCTCGAACACGTCGAAGATCCCCGTTCCTTCTTATCTCACATACGAGGCATCCTCGGCGGCAGCCCCGATGCGGTCGTCGTGTTCGAAGTCCCCAATGCGCTCGACATGCTCCGGCGAGCCGACGTTTGGGATGTGATCTACGAGCATCCTGTCTACTACACGCCTCACTCCCTCGAGCGACTGCTGAAGTCTGCCGGATTCGATGTTCGAGATGTGCGCCCTGTTTACGAGAATATCTACCTGGTGATCGAGGCGTCGCCGAGTTCGGACCCGGTGGTCGATCTCCCACAAGTCGGTCACATGCTCGAAGAGGACGTCCGGCGATTCTCAGCGGCGTACGAGGCAAGAATCCAAGGATGGCGTGCGAAACTGGACGAAATCAGGGCGAAAGGACAGGAGGCGGTCCTGTGGGGCGCCGGGGCTCGCGGCGACACGTTCCTGAACGCCCTTCAGATCGGGAACGAGATCCCCTTGGTGGTCGACATCAGTCCTCGCAAGTGGGGCAAGCACATGGCCGGGACAGGTCAACCTATCCACTCGCCTGATGTGCTGATGGAACACCCTCCCGAGATCGTCGTGATCGCCAACGAGATCTACAGGGACGAGATCGCCGCCAGTTTGGAGAAGATGGGCATCAGCGCCGAGATCCTCGTCGCCTGACTGGTCAGACCGTCACAACATCTGGAGCCAACTCGAGCCGGTCGAGGTCGGCGCGGATTTCGTCGAGATAGATGGGGTTCATCACGATGACGAGATCCGGGCGTAGGTCTCTCAGGGCCTCGGGTGGCACGATCTCCTGTCCAGTACCCGGCATGAATTTGCCGTGCTTGTAGGGATTGATGTCCACGACATGACTCACCGTCGTGCCGGCGTCCAGCGTGGTGAGGAAGCTGACGCCCTTCGAGCTGGCAGCCCAGACCACGACGCGTTCCCCAGCTGCGGCTGCCTCTTCCAATCGCCGTACCCATCTCTGTATCGAAGACCGAGCAGCGTTCGCGAACTGTTGCACTTGCTTCGCTACCCGATCGAGATCAGCTTCCCCGGCGAACCTGCCTGGCGTTCCAGTGCCTGACAGCGTCGCCTCGACGAGCAGGTACTGATCGTTGTAGCCGGTCTGGAGAGCGAGAAGGTCAAACCCGGATGCACGCATGAGGCGGCCGAGCGAACCGAGGGTGAAGTACGAGCAGTGCTCGTAGTAGATGTCCCAGAAGGCACCCTCGGACAGGACCCGCATGGTGTCGGGCACCTCGATGAACACGATCGAACCGGAGCGCTGTTCTGCTGATTCTCTGATCAGATTCACGAAGTTGCCTACCGGTTGGATGTGCTCGAGGGTGTGAATACAGGAGATGAGATCACCCGTGTAGTGGGTCGTGTGCTCGGAGAAGAACTGATTCAAGACCACGACGTCGGCGGACGTCTCTAACCGGCCCACGGTGAAGGCCGGGTCGATACCAAGGCCGCGGTTGCCGCCCAACTCGCAGACCAATTCCAGGAAGTCGCCTTTCCCGCATCCAATCTCGAAGACGTCCTTGTGATGGATGTTGTAGGTGTCGACGAGCCGGCTCGCCAGTCCGGATGCAAACCGGGAGAAGGTCGCGGAGAAGGCTTGACTCTCTTCGTATGGCTGGGTGTAGTCGATCAGATTCGGATCGAACAGCTCGTTCTGGATGAACCCGCATGCGGGGCAGAATACGAGACGAAGGTCACCGACAGGCCAGGTGATCGCCTCCTCTCGACTGGGCAGGAGCACACAGGAACTCGTCGGGATCGCACGGGTCTCGAAAAACGGGAGGAGGTCTGTCGCTCCACAGCTCCAGCATGTCGGCCTCCGGGGCTCAGTCACGCTCGCCTGCACTCAGTACGATCTTGTTGCCGTAGAAAGCCTCCGCGAACCGTGACCTGCACTCGACACCCCGAGTCGTCATCATGGCACGGAACGTCTCGTTGTTGAACCAGTACTTTCCGCGTTGGGATCCGAAGATCTCCATCAGGTACTCGACTTTGCGATCAGCCTGCTCTCTGTCCACCGGCACGTACACGTTCGGTGAGCCGAGATCACCGTCGTATTTGGGGATCTCGTACTCCAGGATGAGATGGTCGCGAAAGGTCTGTGAGGTCAGTTCGGCCACCAGCCGGTGGTCCTGGTGGGCGTCCCTGCGCCAATGGGTGAGGATGAGATCCGGATCAAGGCGCTCGGCCAAGTCGCGGAAGCGTTCCTTGATCTCAACGAAGGCCTCGGGAAAGAAGCCATCTCGGAAGTCGTGCTGGTCGAAGGAGACAAGGCGATCTCCGGCGAACACGTCGGCGCTCCGGCGGGCCTCCGTTGCCCGCTCTCTATGCCCGCTGAACACGACCCAATGCACGGAGGCGCCGGACATCGAATCGAGGAGGTGAAGGACAGTGGCTCCACACCCGATCTCGATGTCGTCGCTGTGTGCACCCAGACACAAGATGACCGGGGCTGAAGTGTCGAGCGAGAGTGTCTGCATCGGCGATCCTCCGTCAGGCCCCGTTGTTTCCATTCCACACCTGCCACGGGGCGTGTCCGCTGCGGTAGAGATCGTCGAGAAGCTGCTTGTCTTTGAACGTGTCCATTGGCGCCCAAAACCCGGTGTGCTGATGAGCCACGAGCTGGTGATCCTTGATCAGTCGTGCGAACGGCTCCACGACGAGTTCCTCACCCTTCTTCATGTAGTCGAAGATTTCCTTCTTGAAGATGAAATACCCGCCGTTGATCCAGGTGTCCGTTGCCGCGATCGGAAGACTGTTGCTCACCCAGCCGTCCTGATCGATCTGTACCGCGTGATAGCTGCCTGGCGGGCGAATGGCGACGAAGCTCGCGACCGCGTCGCGATGCTCGAATTCGTCGATGTAGCTGGGAAGGTGCAGGTCGGTGACCCCGTCGGCGTAGTTGGCCATGAACATGTCTTCGCCTTCGAGGTAGGGGCGGACCCGGCGCAGGCGCTCTCCGATGCTCGAAGCGGCTCCCGTGTCGACGAACGTGATCGTCCAATCGGCAATGTCACTGTTGGCGAGCTCGATCCGCTTGCCGCCGTCGGAGAGCACGAAGTCATTGGAGACCGCTTCCTCATAGTGCAGGAAGAAGTCCTTGATGGCATCGGCCCGGTACCCCAGGGCAAGGATGAAGTCTTTGTGCCCGAAGTGTGCGTAGTACTTCATCACGTGCCACAGGATCGGCCGGTAGCCAACGGGGACCATCGGCTTGGGAATCGTCTCCGAGTAGTCGCGAAGGCGGGTTCCCTCACCACCGCAGAACAGCACGACCTTCATAGTCCCTCGATCGTCATAGCGTCTCGACTTTGGGGATCGGCACCACGAGTCTGGCACCCCATTCCGCCGTGTAGGCGAGTTGCTTGGCAATCTCGTTCTTCAGATTCCACGGCAGGATGAGGATGTTGTCCGGTTTCGTTTCTCTAATCTTTTCCGGAGGGTAGATCGGGATGTGCGTCCCCGGGAGGTACATCCCGTGCTTGTGAGGGTTGCGATCGACCGTGTACTCCAGGAAGTCCGTTCGGATACCGCAGTAGTTCAGCAGGGTGTTGCCCTTGCCGGGTGCTCCGTATCCAACCACCGAATCGCCGGCTGCTCTCCGCTCGATGAGGAAGCTCAGCAGATCCCGCTTGGTCGCTTCGACCTGCGC
>CBEVHI010000068.1:0-9206 GCA_965549635.1 uncultured bacterium
CCGGCCACAAGAACCCACAGGGCCCCGGTCCCGATACCATGCGCGTCACATGTCTCGTTCCCGATCCCTTCTGCTTCTCATGGTCGTCGTCGCAGTCATGGCGGCCGGTTGTACGGCAACATCGACCTCGCCTGCTGGAGAGCCCCTCCCGACCATCTCTCCGGACGACTTCACGGCCTTGCTCAACGACTCCGGGGTTCCCGTCGTTGTCAATGTCTGGGCCTCCTGGTGTGGCCCGTGCCGATCGGAAGCGCCACTCCTGCGCTCGGCGTACGAGGAGTTCGGATCCAGGATCCGGTTCATCGGAGTCGACGTGAACGACACCCAGCAGGGCGCGCAACGATTCATCACCCAATACGGGCTCGACTTCGAGCACTACTTCGATCCGCGATCGGCGCTTTCGACCGCCCTGCGCTCCACGGGTGTGCCCCACACCTTCTTCTTCGCTCCCGGAGGGGAACTCCGTTATGCGCACCACGGCATCATCGACGAGCAGACCATCGCCGTGCACATCGACGACCTCCTGAGATAGCGCGTGGAGTTCACACTCCTGGGATCGGCCCTCCTCGGTGTCGCCACCGCCCTCGTTGTTCTGCGCATCGAGCGACACCGGGGCACCACCGGCCGCAAGGATCTCATCGATCTCGTTCTGGGGGCATCGGTGACGGGACTGGCCGTCGGTCGCGTGGCAACCATGGCACTGCAGGGAACGAGCCCCTTCACCCACCCACTGGACATCTTCTTCATCAGAGGTGGCGTCGACACCGGATTCGCCGGCCTCGGCGCTCTCACCTTCGTCGCCTGGACCGCTCGACGTGACTTCTGGCCGACCATCGACCTGCTCGCCCCGGCTGCTCTCGCGGGTCTCGGCGGCTGGCACGCCGGATGCCTGTTTCGGTCGGCGTGCGTGGGAACCCCGACCTCGCTGCCCTGGGCAGTCACCCTCCAGGGAAGCTCGGTCGGACGCCATCCCGTCGAGCTCTACGCAGCCGTGCTGCTGCTGGCCGGAGCCGCGCTCCTCGTCCTTCTCCATACCCGGGTCGCCGACGGAGTCTTAGCGTCCTCGGCCTTGGTGATCGCCGCGGGTGTCCGGCTGCTGACAGAGCCGATGAGAGTCGGGCTCGGTGCGGATCCCAGCCTCTGGTACGTTGCCGGACTGCTGGTGGGACTCGTCGGTCTGTGGATTCGAACCGTTGCGGCCCGATCCCGTATCATCCCCGACTCGTGAGCAACCCGTTGATCAACCTCCAAGACGTCGGCGTCCGTTTCGGACGCCTTACCGTCCTGCGCAATGTCTCACTCCACGCCGAACGGGGGGAAGGTATCGGGATCATCGGACCCAACGGCTCAGGGAAGTCAACGCTCCTTCGCGTCCTCGCGACGCTTCTTCGACCCAGCGAAGGTACCGGCACTGTGCTCGACACGCCGTTCGGCACCGAACCCCCACCGGCGACGCGGCGACGCATCGCACTGATCGGGCACCACCCGGCGCTCTACGGAGAACTCACGCTCGAAGAGAACCTCGACTTCGTCGCCCGCCTGGCCGGACTCGACAATGGAGACGTCCGGGCATCCCTCCAAAAAGTCGGCCTTGGCGGCGCGATGGACCGGCGAGCCGACCACTCCTCACACGGCATGCAGCGCAGGGTCGAGTTCGCCAGGGTTCTGATGACCCGACCCGACCTCCTGCTCCTGGACGAAGCCCATGCCGGGCTTGACAAGATGGCCACCCTGCTGGTCGAAGCGACCGTCGAGGATGTGAAACAGCGGGGCGGCTCGGTCGTGCTCGTGTCCCACGAGCCGGACCGCATGCTCCCGCTGGTCGAACGAACCTACGAGCTCGTCGGTGGAACGGCAGTCGAGGGATCGCCATGAGTGCCCGCGAGTTCTGGCGCCAGGCCTACGAGATCATGCGCAAGGATCTCAAGATCGAGGGAAGGGCCGGTGAGGTCCTGGCAATCACCGTCCCCTTCGGCGCTGTCGCACTGCTGCTGCTGCCGATGGCCATCGGAACCGAGAAGACAATGCTCGCCCGGATCGGACCGGGCATGTTCTTTGCCATCACGCTCCTGTTCGGCATGCTCGTCGCCTTCCGCCAGTCTGCGACCGACGAGCCTGCGCAACGAGAGCTTCTGACGCTGCTCGGCATCGACCCCGCGGCAACGTTCGTCGGTCGTACCGCAGCCAGCGCGCTGCTGCTCCTCGGATTCGAACTCGTGCTGGCTCCGCTCGACATCGTGCTCTACAACCCGAGTCCCGTCCGGTCGTGGGGTTGGCTGCTGCTGATCCTGCTGCTCGTCGCCATCGGCCTGTCCCTCGTCGGTACGCTGGCAGGAAGCGTCACAGCCGGCCTGCGCACCAGGGCGACACTGGCCCCGCTGCTCGTCGCCCCCCTGTCGGTGCCCCTGCTCATCGCCTCGTCGCAGGTGGTGGAAGCACTTCGATTAGATCGCAGTATCCTTAACTGGGTCGTTTTGCTTATCGCCATGAATCTTGCCTTGACAGTTGTCGGTGTGATCACCGCCCGCCCACTAGAGGAGACATCCCGTTGAAGCGTTCCACCCAGACCCTCACGGCACTCGCGATCCTGGGGATCGCTACCGGACTGGCTTTCGGTATCACTGCGCCAGTCGACGAGTTCCAGGGGGTCTTCCAGAAGATCATGTACGTACACGTCCCTTCGGCGTGGCTCGCCTACCTCTCCTTCGGAGTCGTCCTGGTGGCCGGCATCGGCTACTTGGTGACCAAGAAGTACTCCTGGGATCGAGTCGCGGCCAGCTCA
This sequence comes from uncultured bacterium, assembly GCA_965549635.1. GTDB lineage: Bacteria > Actinomycetota > Acidimicrobiia > Spongiisociales > UBA4744 > CBEVHI01. The sequence goes on from CBEVHI010000068.1 coordinate 2,783, forward strand.
GCAGAGATGGGAGTGTTCTTCACCGGCACCGCCCTCATCACCGGCATGCTGTGGGGACGTCCCGTGTGGGGGACGTTCTGGGACTGGGGCGACGCCCGGCTCGTACTCACGGCACTGACCTTCATCATCTACCTGGGATACCTGGCCTTGCGCAGAAGCGTCGCCGACCCGGAGACGCGAGCGAGACGCGCGGCCGTGCTCGGGATCATCGCATTCGTGCAGATCCCCCTGGTCCACTTCTCCGTGACATGGTGGCGCACCCTTCACCAGACCGCGACCGTGCTGCGCCCGGAGACTTTCCAGGGAGCGGGCAACGCTTCGATCGATCCGTTGATGTTCCGGGCCCTGATGGTGAACCTTGGGGCATTCACTTTGATCTACCTCGCGTTCCTGGTGACCCGAGTGTGGATCGCACAAATGGCCGACGCTGTCGAACAGCGCGAGGCCAGCGAGAATCTCGAGATTGCCGGCGCCGGCATCACGGCGCCGAGCCTTGGAGGTGGCGGCAATGACTGAGTTCACAGGAGGCTGGGTGGTGTTCGCCTACGCCCTGGTCTATGGGTTCATGGCGATCTACACGCTGAGCCTGATCTTGCGTTTCCGCTCGATCTCGCGGCGATTCCACAGGGAGGGCTGAGCATGGCACACCGTTGGTTCATCATCCCGGCAGTCATCGTGGTCCTCGTCGCTGTCGGCTTCTTCGCTTTCGGCAACCTGAACAAGAACCTCGTCTACTACCTGACTCCATCGGAGGCGGTCGAGCAACGGGCGGACTTCCCTGATGGGGAGCGGTTCCGTCTCGGCGGGCTCGTCGTGGATGGCAGCATCGAGCAGACCGCCACCGGAGTCGTCTTCGAGGTCACGGACGGGCAGAACACCATCGAAGTCGAGAACGAGGGTGCGCCGCCACAGTTGTTTCAGGACGGTGCCGGCGCCGTCGTCGAGGGGTCGTGGGAAGGTGACCACTTCGTGTCCGACGTTCTGATCGTCAAGCATGACGAGCAGTACAACGCCGAAGACGACACCCACGAAGCCTACGTCCCCGCCAAGGAGGGCTAATGGCTGCAACACTCGGCAGTCTCGGCGTTCTGGTCGCCCTCATTTCCTCAATCTGGCTGGCAGTTCAGGGATTCCGCGCCCAGTACGGGCGCACCGGGATCTCGAGCCTTCGGACCCCGGCGTACGGGCTACTCGGCGGCAGCGTTCTCGCCATGCTGGCACTGGAGATCGGGCTCCTGAGCGATGACTTCTCCGTCGCGTACATCGCCAACAACTCGACATCCACCACACCGTTCCTCTACAAGATGGCTTCCGCGTGGGCAGCCCTCGAAGGCAGCATCGTTCTGTGGGGTCTCGTGCTGGGCGTGTTCGTCGCCACGGTCTACTTCGCGTCACGACGACTCCAGGTCCCTGATCGTCTCGGGGCCGGAGCGCTGGCGATCCTGGGGATCATCTCCGCGTTCTTCTTCGGAATGATGCTGACGATCTCCAACCCGTTCGAGGTTTGCACGCAGGCAGCCCAAATCGGATGCAACGCTTCGAGCCCCTTCCCGTGGGCCAACGCCCAGACACCCCTGGACGGCTTCGGACCGAACCCGCTTCTGCAGAACCATCCGCTGATGGCCGTCCACCCGCCGTTGCTCTACGTCGGGTATGTGGGCATGTCGGTGCCTTTCGCTTTCGCCATGTCGGCACTCATGATCGGCGCCGGCGGCACCGACTGGCTCAAGCGGACACACGCATGGACCCTGGTCGCCTGGGTGTTCCTCACCGCCGGGATCGTGCTTGGTGGACTCTGGTCGTACGAAGTCCTCGGATGGGGCGGATTCTGGGCTTGGGACCCCGTCGAGAACGCCTCGTTCATGCCGTGGCTGGCCGCGACCGCGTTCCTGCATTCCGCTGCGGTGCAAACCCGGCGAGGCATGCTGCAGAGCTGGAACTTCGTATTGGTGATCTCGACGTTCTCGCTGACCATCCTCGGGACGTTCATCACCCGCTCCGGGATCATCAACTCAGTACACAGCTTCACGCAGTCTCCGATCGGCCCCGCCCTGCTGTGGTTCATGGCCGTCATCCTGGTGTTGTCGTTTGGCCTGTTCGCGACGCGCGCCCAGATGGTGGCGTCAGCTCCACGTCTCGACTCGCTCGCCAGTCGTGAGGGAACCATGCTGGCGAACAACCTCATCCTCACCGTGTTCGCCTTCGTCGTGCTGACGGGAACGCTCTACCCACTCATCGTCGAGGCAATCAGCGGATCCGAGGTCGGAGTCGGTAGACCGTTCTTCGACAAGCTCGCAGTGCCGATCGGGTTCCTGCTGCTGCTCGCCATGGGCATTGGTCCGATCACACCGTGGCGTGCGGCGCGAGGACCGATCGTGTGGGCACGCATCCGCAACCCCCTCCGGTTCGCCCTGGCCGTGACGGTCATTGGCGTCCTCTTCGGCCGGCGAAGCCTGTCGGTCGTCACCGCGATCCTGCTGGGCACCTTCATCGTCGCCCTCATCATCCGGAACGTGTGGGAGGCGGTCCGCAAGCGGGCCGGTAAGAAGGGCGAGAGTTTTGGGACCGCTTCTGTTCGCGTGGTTCGGTCCGACCCTGGATACTGGGGCGGCCAGATCGCCCACCTCGGGGTTGCCATTCTCGTCATCGGCATTGCCCTGTCGAACAATCTGGCCTTGCGCACTCAGGTGCAGCTCTCGCCAGGTGACACGGCGCAGTTCGCCGGTTTCGACCTGACGTATGTCAACACGTTCAACCGGATCGAGTCGAACCGGAATGTCACCGGTGCTCTCATGCAGATCAGCAAGAACGGCCGGACCGTCACCGAGTTGCAGCCACGTCTCAACCAGTACGCCAACGGACGCGAGTCCGTGGCATCCCCTGACATTCGCGGCGGATTCGACGGCGACCTGTACTTGTCCCTGCGCGCCCTCGATCAGAGTCGAGTGACCCTCGATCTGTTCTGGTTCCCCGTGCTGTGGATGGTCTGGATCGGTGGTTTCATCGTCGCGCTGGGAGGGCTATGGGCATGGCTTGCACGCAAGCCGGCGAGGAAACGTAGCGTCTCGACAGGCACCGGATCATGACAGAGACCGAGACTCGGCCCCGGATCGGCATGTGGGTGAGTCTGGCCGCCATTCTGGCAATCGTGATCGCAATGGTCGTGGTCTTCAGCCAGGGTTTTGGCAAGGATCCCAGCCTCATCGCCTCACCGCTGATCGGCAAGCCGGCACCCGAAGACACGATGACCTATCTCGAGCAGGATGGAGCGTTGAGCCTTGCCGATCTGCGCGGTGACGTTGTCGTCGTCAACTTCTGGGCATCGTGGTGCTTCCCGTGCCGTCAGGAACACCCCGTGCTCGAGGCTGCAGCGGTGGCCTACCGCGACGCGCCCGTCAGCTTCGTTGGCGTCGTCTACCAGGACGAGCCCGACCAGGCCATCGGCTTCCTCAACGGATTCGGACGGGCTGAAGGTACGCACTACGTGATCGACCCTGAATCACGGGTCGCGATCGACTTCGGTGTCTTCGGCGTTCCCGAGACATTCTTCCTCTCTCCGGACGGGACCATCATGGCCAAGAAGACCGGTCCTCTCTCGCCTTTCGAGATCAGCAGCACCATCGACACGCTCCTGCGCGGGGAGACCCCCGGAGACCTCAACGAGGGGCAGACACAGAAGCAAGGCTGATCCGGATCGGGTCCATCTACCGTCGAGGCATCTCCAGACGGTTCGCTTCGAGGACACCGCGATCTGAGAGGATCTCGCCGGTCGGCCCGTCCGCGACGATCCTGCCGTCCTTCATGATGAGCGATCGCTCGCAGAGCTCGAGTGCATACGGCAGGTCGTGGGTCACCATCAGCATCGTGATACCCAGCTCGGTGAGGATGTCCGCGAGTTCCCGGCGTCCGGCAGGGTCGAGGTTCGAAGACGGTTCATCCAGAACGAGGATCTCAGGCTGCATGGCCAGCACGGTGGCAACCGCAACGCGCCGCCGCTCTCCCAGGCTCAGATGGTGAGGAGCGCGATCGATCTCGGATTCCATCCCAACCGCGGTCAACGCGTCCAGCACGCGCTGGTCGAGATCAGGCCCTTCCAGACCGAAGTTCGCCGGCCCGAAGGCAACATCCCTGCGCACCGTCGGCATGAACAGCTGATCATCGGGGTCTTGAAAGACGAGACCGACCCTACGGCGAATCTCCTGGAGATGCTCGTCGGTCACCTCCAGCCCGGCCACACGGACATGACCCGAAGCCGGTCGCAGGATCCCGTTGAGGTGCAACACCAGCGTCGTCTTCCCTGCTCCGTTGGGGCCGAGGAGGGCAACGCGTTCGCCGGGATGGATGTGGAAATCTGCCCCATCGAGGGCTCGCCGTCCATCCGGGTACGCGAACGTGAGGTCGCGCACCTCCAGTGCCGGTGTACTCATCGCAACACCATCGCAGTCACGGCACCAATCCACGCCACAACCGGGATGGCCAGTCCCAGCATCCAGTCTCTCGGCGTCGCAGGGACGACGTCCGACTGGGGCATTGCTCCCGTGTACCCGCGAGCCAGCATCGCCCGGTGGACGCGTTCTCCCCGCTCGTAGGAGCGAACGAACAGGGCGCCGGCCGACGAAGCCATCGGCCCGGCCTGACCTATCCAGGATGGGTGGTAGCCGCGTGCGGCCATGGCGACGCGCATCCTTCTCAACTCACCGGCGATCACGTCGAGGTACCGCACCATGAAACCGGCGATGGCGGTCACGAGTCTCGGCACACGCAGCCGTTCCAGTCCGTCGAGGATGTCGGGGACTTCCGTCGTCGCGGCCATCAGAACCGAGGCAGCCAGGCCCAGAGTGCCTTTGGCGAGAATCGTCCATGCACCCCACAGGCCGGCAATCGACAGAGACAGACCCAGGATCGAGGTCCGCGGTCCGGTCCCCAGGAAGGGCATCAGCAGGGCGAAGACGACGAACGGCACCTCGATGACCAGGCGGCGTGCGACGTAGCCCGGCGGAATGCGCGCAACAGAGAGGCCAACCAGGAGAAGTACCGCCTCGAGTGAGAATGCCCAGAATGCCTCGCGCGGTGTTGCCACGACGGCAGCCACGAACAGGACGAGCGCTGTGACCTTGACCTGGGACGGAAGATCGTGGAGCACACTGTGCTCATGCCGGTAGAGGGCATGGGTGTGGAAGCCGCTCAACGGCCGGCCTTCCTGCGCGACCTCACCGCGGCGTATCCGACACCGAATACGATCCCGACACCAACGACGCCTGCGATCCCCGTCGCAAGCGCACCGTCACCTCCGATCTGGTATCCGGCCAGCGGGGATCGCTCCTCGACGAGGCTGGACTGCGCCGCGTCGGCGAAGCCCTGATCCTGGGCGACCCGTTCGAGACCGTCGGGACTCTTGCTGGCAAAGGGGCTCAGGAATGCCGCAATCAGCAGCGCCACTCCGAGACCGGCGGCCGCGAATCGTCCGACGCGGCGAGGTGTGCGGGCCGCACCTTCCAGGAGGTCACCTGCCCCGGCGACGATGTCGGGACGGGCTGCCAGTACGGCTGCCACGATCGCTGCGGTGATCAGGCCTTCCCCGACGCCGATCAGCACGTGCACCCCGCCCATCGCGATCAACACGGTCTTCACCGGAGCGCCCCCGGTACCGCCGAGGGCGTACTCGAAAACGAAACCGAGCGCCGCGACAACGACCGACACCGCCGAAGCGACGCCGGCGGACCCGACCACGACCCGCTGGGTTCGGGGGAGCATCGCGCGGATCAGTCTGAACAGGAGCCAGGCAGTCCACGGGGCCAGCACGGCCATGTTGAGGATGTTCAGTCCGAGGGCGGAGACTCCCCCATCGGCGAAGATCAACGCCTGCACACCGACCACCACCGACATCACCACCGTCGCCAGCCATGGACCGAGCAGGACGGCTGCCAGTCCCCCGCCGATCAGATGCCCCGATGTGCCCACCCCGACCGGGAAGTTGATCATCTGGGCGGCGAAGATGAAGGCGGCGGCAAGGCCGGCAAGGGGGACCTGTCGATCGGCCAGCCGTCGACCCGCTTGCCTCAGGCCGGCGCCCAGACTGCCGGCGGCGACCAGTCCGGCTCCCAGCGAGGTCGTCCCGTTGATGAACCCGTCGGGAATGTGCACCAGGCTCCTTATTGCATCCCGTTTGCAACAAGAAGTATAGGAGGCGTGCCGATCACGCGCCGGGCTCCGGCAGGCTCAGGAGTCTGCTGAGTAATGCCGTTGGGTAGATCGGCGACCAGGCGCGCCACCCGCAAGGCCGCAGGTTTCGCCACTACCCGTGCGGTAATGGGGGAACCGAGAACGCAGCGGGTGGTGATGCATGGTCGTCGAGATGCGTGACATGTGTTGCTCAGCAGGCTCCTAGGCCTCGATGAGCGCTTTGATGCTCGATCGGATCTGC
>CBEVHI010000069.1:0-9031 GCA_965549635.1 uncultured bacterium
TCGGCGGTGCGGAACCGCTCGAAGACGACGAAGACGAGTAGCCGCTTCGCGGTGAACAATCGAGAGGGGCCCCGTACGGGGCCCCTCTCTGCTGGGCGGTACTTCGTACTTCGTACCTGGTACAAAGTACAAAGTACGCTCCTAAATCCCCAGGTAGGCCTCTTTGACCGCCTCGTTCTGCTCGATCTCCGAAGACGTTCCGTGGAAGTCCACCTTGCCTTTGCTCATTACGAAGGCGTACTCGCTGACCTTGAGGGCCATGCGGACGTTCTGCTCGACCAACAGGATCGTCAGACCTTCTCGCTGGAGCGTCTGCAGGGAGTGGAACAGCTCGAGGGTGAGGACCGGGGCAAGGCCGAGAGACAGCTCATCGATCATGAGGATCTTCGGTTCAGCCATGATTCCGCGAGCGACCGCGAGCATCTGCTGCTCTCCGCCGCTCATCGTGCCGGCACTCTGTTTGGCGCGTTCCTCCAGGCGTGGAAACAGCTCGAAGACCCGTGCCAGGTTCGCATCGACCTTCTCCCTGGCGCGACGCGGGGTCGCCCCCATTTCCAGGTTCTCTTTGACGGTCATGTCACTGAACAGCTGCCGTCCCTCCGGCACCATGATCATGCCAAGTTCGGCCTTGGCGTGCGCCGGCAGCCGACTGACGTCCTTGCCTTCGAACAGGACCTTGCCTTTCCATGGGAGCAGCTGGCCCATCACCGTGCGCAGCAGGGTGGTCTTGCCGGCGCCGTTCGATCCGACCAGGGCGGTGAGGGTGCCTTGCTCCACAGCGAGGTCGAGACCCCAGAGGATCTGTAGTTCCCCGTACCCGGAGGTGACTCCTTGGATGTCGAGTGTTGGCATCAGGACCTCCCTTCCTCGAGGATCTGGGCTGCCAGCTCAGGGTTGCCGAGATATGCCTCGATGACCTGGTCGTCCTGGGAGACTTCTTCCGGCGGTCCGTCGGCGATCATCTTCCCGTAGTTCAGGACGATGATGCGATCGGAGAGGTTCATGATCGCGTGCATGATGTGTTCGATCATGATGATCGTGATGTCCCGGTCGCGGATCTGGCGGATCGTGTCGAGCATCCCCTCGACCTCTGCCTGGTTCAATCCTGCCAGTACCTCGTCGAGGAGCAGAAGATGCGGCCTGGCCGCGAGGGCCCTTGCCAGCTCGAGCCGTTTCTTCTGGGCCACGTTGAGGCTGGCGGCGACCATCTCCGAGCGATTGTGCAGGTCGACGAACTCCATGACCTCGTCGGCCACTTTGCCTGCCGCCCTGATGGACATGTCGTCCTTCCCGTAGCACGCGCCCACGATGATGTTCTGTCGCACCGTCAGTTCGTTGAGCGGCCGCACGATCTGATGCGTGCGGGCCAGACCACGATGGGCGATCCGGTAGGTGCGGCTACCAGTGATGTCGTGATCGCGGAACACGACCTTGCCGTGGGTCGGTGCGTACACACCGTTGAGGCAGTTGAACAGTGTGGTCTTGCCGGCACCGTTCGGTCCGATGAGACCGAGGATCTCTCCTCCGTCGAGTGAGAAGCTCACGTCGTCGACGGCGGTGAGGCCACCGAACTGCTTCGTGACGTTCTGGACCTGCAAGATCATTCGAGCACCTTCCGAAGTCGGGGGAAGCGTTTTCGGAACCATCCGATTGCTCCACCCGGGATGAACAGGATGATGAGCAGGAGCAGCACGCCGGCAACGGCGAGCTGCACGTTCTTGAACACAGGGCTGGTGAGCAACGACTTTCGCAGTTGCTGGTATACCCCCGCACCGAGCACAGGTCCGATGACCGTTCCGAATCCTCCGAGCATGACCATCACGATCAGTTCGATCGACAGCTGCAGGCGGAAAGCGTCGCCCGGTTCGATGTTGCCGTTCTTGAAGAAGAACAGGACACCGATGAGCCCGGGAAACACGGCGGAGAGCACGTATGCCCATGTCTTGGCGCTGGGAGCCTTGACGCCCATCACCTCTGCCGCATCCTCATCCTCGCGAATGGCCATCAGGCCGAGCCCGAACTTGGAGCGCTTGACGATGAAGGACGTGATGATGACGGCCAGCGTCACTACACCGAGCGTCCGGTAGGTCAACCAGAGCGCGTCGGCCGCTCCGCCGTAGTCCTTGTAGATGCCGAAGTTCATGGTCATGCCAATTGGCCCGCCGAGTGCGGGGATGTTGTTGACGAGCGCTCGGAGCGCCTCGTTGACACCGATCGTCGCCAGAGCGAAATACGCTCCGCGAAGCCGCAAGATCGACTTGCCCAACAGGTAGGCGAGCAGCGCTGCTGCGAGCCCTCCCGCGGCCATCGACAGCCACAAGTTCCATCCGAGTTCGGTCAGCGCGTAGAAGCCGGCATAGCCGCCCACGCCGAAAAACACGATGTGTCCGAAGGACACATAGCCGGTGTAGCCGAGCAGGATGTTGAGGCTCGACGCGAGCCCGATGGCCATCAGGATGGTGAACATGGACTCTCTGGTGCTCGCCTGGCCAGAGATGATCGGAATCGCCAGGAGCACCAAGACCGCAATGGCGCTGAGCAGGAGTCCGGTGATGCGTTTCATCGCTACTCCTTCTTCCCGAAGAGACCGTGGGGCATGACCAGCAAGATCAGAATGAACAGGCCGAATTCGAGAACCGGGACCCAGGTGATCTTCATGAACACCGGAACGATTCCCTCGATCAGCCCGAGGATCAGACCTCCGACGAGTGCGCCGAGCGGATTCCCGAGACCGCCGAGGACGACGATCACGAAGCTCTTCAGCTCATAGATACCACCGCCCAGGATGTTGATCGGCAGGATCGTGGCAATGAGCCCACCGGCGGTCATCGCCAGCATCGTGCCGATGCCAAACGCCAGGGCCAGGATCCGAGTCGAAGGGATCCCCATCAGTTCGGCAGCCTGCCGGTTGTTCGCCACGGCCCTGATGTACTTGCCATACCTGGCCTGGTAGAGGAACCAGTAGAGAACAGCCGTCAGGAGAATCGCCACGCCGGTTGCCGCAAGGCGCGTGCCGGTGACGGTGATCGGGCCGGCATTGACCGTCCCCAGGGAGTACTCGACGTTGTAGGCGGTGGTCGACAGAATTGCCGTGCCGACACCGATGATCATCATGTTCACCGAAAAGGTCGAGAGCAGGCTCGAAAGCGGTGGCGCATCGATCACCCGGTGAACAGCAATGAAGTAGACGACAACACCGAAAGCGAGTCCCAGCGCCAGCACGATGATCAACGCCAGGAACGGGTTCAACCCGAAGATCGTGAACAGCTCGTAGACGCCGAACATACCGACGGCGATGATCGGTCCGTGGGCAAGATTGATGACGTCCATGACACCGAAGATCAGTGTGAGACCCATCGCGGCAATGCCGTAGATGAAGCCGATCAGCAGCCCATCAAAGGACGACGCGATCAACGTATCGAGGCTCATGAGAACCTTGGGTGGTCAGGCCCTCCCGCGACCGCGAGGCCGCGGGAGGGGAGACGGTTTGCTGTCACTGTCCGAGCGGGTAAACGGGGGCTGCGGTTGCCGCAGCCTCTGGCCACACGATCTGCTTGACGAGTTGATCTCCGGACTTCTGCCACTGGACGACCACCATGTCATGGCCGATCTGCAGTCCGTGTGCCTCGGCGGACGTGTCGAACTTGAGCGAACCGTAGAAGGTCCACAGGTTCGTTGCGTCCAGCGCTGCCTTGATCGCTTCAGTGTCGAGCGAGTCCGCCTGCTCGATAGCGTGCTGCAGGAGCAGACCTGCCGCGTAGCCACCCGCAGAGTGGTAGGAGGGCTCATCGCCATAGGCGGCTTCGTATTCGGACACGAACTCGCCACCGGTGATGCCGATCCAGTCGGCACCTGCAGCCATGGCGCCATCTTCCGTGAAGTTGACTGCCGCTTCCCACTGGCTCGGGCCGTCGATGCCGAGTGCGGCGTCGCCCAGTTCGGAGAAGCTCGGCTCCGGTGGAGCGACCAGCAGGGAGACGAACTTGACCGGCACCTGCTTCTCGTTGATCTGGCGAGCCAGAGCGCTGCCGTCCTGGAAGTGGCCACCACCGAGGATGGCATCCGGTTCTGCCGCCTGGATCTTGTTGATGAATGGGTTGAAGTCGGTCGTGCCGGCGTCATAGCCCTCGAAGAGGACGACGTCGTACCCGGCAGCTTCCGCGTATGCCTTGGCAGCTTCGACCACACCGGTGGAGAAGGTCGAGTTCTCGTACACGAACGCGATCTTCTTGACACTCGAGTCCAGACTGGCGAGCAGGTCGACGGAACTGGTCAGGTACCGGCTGGCCGGCGTGTACACCTGATAGACCGACGTGTAGCCCTGCTGGTAGGCAGAGTCGGAAGCCGCACCTGTGGTGATCATCACCTTGCCGTACTGCTCGGCGATGACTGCTGCAGCTGCGGTCAGACCGCTCGAGTAGGGGGAGATGAGGAAGGTGGCGTCGTCATCGGTGGCCAGCTTCGTGTAGAGCTCCTGTACCCGCTCCTTGGTGGATTCGTCGTCGTAAGTCACCGAGTCAAAGGTGACGACGGTGCCATCGCTCAGGGTGATGCCACCGGCGTTGTTGACGTCGTTCATCCACAGCGTGAGTCCGTCCACCTGACGGGTCGACGACGTGTTGTACTTTCCGGTCACCGAGGTCGTGAATCCGATCTTGACCGTCACAGGATTCGGTGCCGGGGCCGCGGTCGTACCGGGTGCGGCCGTCGTGCCCGGGGCTGCTGTTGTTGCCGGGGCTGCTGTTGTTGCCGGTGCGGCCGTAGTGTCGGCCGTTCCGGACGCGCACGCTCCGAGCACAAGTGCCAGCACTACGAAGAGCGCCGACCAAAGGTGCAGACGTCTCATTGTGATTCCCTCCGTGGGTCAGTTCGACGAAGAAGGCCCGGCATCGCCGGGCCTGGAGTCGAGAGTTGTTTGGGATACGGGAGAGAGGTAGGCCGACCAGTGCCCGTCTTGCGACGGGGTCTTTCCGCCTCCTAGCACAACCACACCTCCGTACCGTACCGGGGTACCATAGCACCGCCTTTTCCACCGTTCCCATGGTGGTGGTCGGCCGGTGGGCGGCGGGGGTGCGAACAAGCTATTCCGGCTGGAAGCGCGTGCCTCCGGCTGAGGGCGGTTCGCTCGCGAGGAACTCGCGCACCGCGGGGAATCGGTTGGCGAGCTGCTTGAGCCAGTCCGTGTAGACGATCACGAGGGTCAGGATCATGATCGGGAACGGCAGACTGGGCAGGATCTGCGAAACGGTCGGGAACACCGGCTGGAGCTCGATCGCGACGATCTGGAGGGCGCCGAACAGGTATGCCCCCAGCGCCGCCCGATAGGGATGCCATCCCCCGAAGATGACGATGGCGAGGGCGATCCATCCGAAGTTCAGGGTGTGCTGGAATGACCAGCCCAGCTTCACATCGAGGGAGAAGGCCGCGCCGGCGACTCCCACCAGCGAGCCCCCCAATGCGGTGTAGAGGTAGCGGAGGCGGTTGACAGGGATGCCCCTTGCGTGAGCGCCCTCCGGTCGCTCGCCGACTGCCTGCAGTTTCAGCCCGGGGCGAGTCCTGAAGATGAACCAGTAGGCCACGAAGATCAGCACGATGCTCGCGTAGACCATGAGGTCATGGTCGAAGAGGATCGGGCCGATGAAGGGGATCGACGAGAGCCCGGGTATGGGCATGTGAGGAACTCCCGCCAGCGGCTGGTGGACGTAAGGGTTGCCGAGGAATGTCGAGAGGTCTCGGGTCAGGGCGAACATGACGAATCCCACGGCTACCTGGTTGAGGGTCAGTGTGATGCTGGCGTAGGCGATGATCAGGGCGACGAGCATGCCGACGATCGCGGCGACGGCAAAACCAAGCGTGGTGCTGCCGGTGGTGTAGGCGATGGCGAAGCCGGCCATGGCGGACAGCATGATGCTGCCGTCCAGGGACAGGTTGATGACTCCGGCCTTCTCGGTGATGGTCTCACCAACGACCGCAAAGACCAGCGGCGCAGAAGCGGCGACAATCGAGGCCAGCGCGGCTTCCATCAGTTCCCTCCCGTCGGTGGAGCCTGGGCGGATGCTTCGATTCGTTCACTCCTGCGCACCTGCATCCCCTGAGCGAGAAGTGTGAAGAGCACGAGGATGCCCTGCAGCACGCCGCCCAGCGACGAGTCCAGGTTGAGGCGAAGCTGCAGCTGGGTGCTGCCAACGGAGATCATGGCGAAGAAGAAGGCAATCGGCGGCACCCACAAGACGCTGAGGTTGACGAGGAGCGCAACGAGGATTCCCAGATAGCCGTAGCCGCCGGACACTGCCGGAACCAGTTTGTGGAGAAACCCCGTGACCTGCACGGTCCCTGCCAGTCCGGCGAGTCCTCCCCCGAGCGCGAATGCCGACAGCATGTAGCGGGTCGTTGGGATGCCAAGAAGGTAGGCGCTCTTGGGGTTCCTGCCGACCGCCTTGAGGCGGAGTCCATACCTGGTGCCCCGCAGCAGGAAGTAGACGAACACCACGGCGAGGATGCCCACACCGACAGCGACGAGCGAAAGCCTGCTGCCTTCGATCGTCGGCAGCCAGGCATGGTCGGGGAAAGGATCGGTTCCACTGGTCGATGCGATGCCGGCCCGCTTCCACGGTCCGATGATGAGGTAGGTGGCCAACGCCTGGGCAACGAACGTGAGTCCCAATCCCCCGAAGATCTCGTTGACCCGTCCGTACACTTTCAGCGCGCCGGCGAAAAGGGCCCAGATCGCCCCGCCGAGCATCCCGGCGATCATCGTCAGCACGATGAGCAGCCACACGGGTCCATCCACCGATCGGGCAACCCAGCTGGCGGCGATGGCTCCGGCGATCACCTGTCCTTCGACCCCGATGTTCCAGAGTCCGGCTGTGTAGGTGATCACCAGGCCTGCCGAGGTGAGCATGAGCGGCACCCACGCCATCAGGGTGTCCGAGAGCTTGCGGACGCTCCCCACCGAGCCTTTGGCAAGCAGGTTGAACGCGTCGAGCGGCGGAGCGTTCACGAGCAGCATCAGACCCGTCGCCACGAGGAGGGCGGCGATGACGGCAAGGGTGGCGGATCCGAATCGGCGTGACCAATTCATGCGGGCTCCTTCCGCACTCCGCCGATCAGGTAGCCGAGTTGCTCGACGGTTGCACCTGACGCGTCGATGACCTCCAGCAGCTTGCCGGAGAAGAAGACGGCGATCCGATCCGAATACTGCAGCAGCTCATCCAGATCGGACGAAGCGAAGACGATGGCTGTGCCGTGTTCCCTTCTCTTGAGGAGCTGGCTCCACACCCAGTTGGCGGACTCGATGTCGAGACCACGAGTCGGATGCTGCATCAACAGGACACGGAGCTCGTCGGGTGCCATGGCGAGCAGCAGACGTTGCTGGTTCCCCCCAGACAGCTCCTCAGCCGTGCTGTCGGGACGCCCCTTGATGAAGTGCTCCCTGATGAGGTTCCCGGCACGGCTCTCGGCGGCGCCCCAGTCGATGAAGAACTCGGTTTCTTCACCAGCCAGGATGAAGTGCTCGGTGAGCGTCACTCCCGAGAGGAGGCCTTCCTCCAACCGTCCGGCGGGTAGGTAGTGCACTCCTGCCGCAAGGAAGTCGCGATAGCTGCGACGGGCCATGTCTTGATCGCCGACGAACAGCGAACCTGCATCGGGCTTCAGGAGACCCGCCGCGGCCCGAAGGAACGTCCGTTGTCCGCTGCCGACGAGTCCGGCGAGGCCGACGACCTCCGAAGAGCGCACGCTGAGCGAGAGATGCTCCATCGTGAGGAGATCGTCCCGAAGTGTGACGTCTCGCATCGCCAGCGCAGGTGGGCCGAGTTCGACGTCCTCGCGCTGCTCGGTTACGACGACATCTCCGAACATCATCCGCACCAGCTGTTCCGTCGGGCAGGGGAGGTCTGCGGCCCCAACGACCCTGCCTGCTCGCAGCACCGTCACCTTGTCGCACAGCTGTTCCACTTCTTCGAGCTTGTGCGACACGAAGATGACGATCATGCCCTCTGCCGCGAGTGCTTTGAGTGTCGCGAAGAGCTTCTCGCGCTGCATCTCGGAGATGCCGGTGGTGGGTTCATCCAGAATGAGAACCCGAGCACCGAGCCAGAGCAGGCGGGCGATCTCGAGCTGCTGTCTCTCCCCGATGGTGAGTTCTCGTGCCGCGGCATCAGGGTCGAGGTCGAATCCGAACCGGCCGCACACTTCGAGGAGCTCCTGACGGGCCTTCTTGCGGTCCACCTGGAGATGTCCAGGACTGCCGATCAGGAAGTTGTCGACGACGGCGAGGGGGAGGAATACGAGTGGGTCCTGGTGCAGCATTCCGATGCCGGAGCGGAGCGCGGCGTCGGGCGATTCGAGCTTCACCTCATCGCCGTCAAGCAGCACCCGTCCCGAATCCGCCCGATAGAACCCGGACAGGATCTTCATCAGGGTGGACTTGCCTGCGCCGTTCTCGCCCAGCAACCCATGCAGCTCTCCCGCTTCGACTTCGAGCGTCACGCCGTCGCTGGCCTTCACAGGACCGAAGTGCTTGTGAATGTCGAGGAGCTGCAAGCTCATGGGATCACACTAGATGGTGCTTCAGGCGCGCGTCGGCGATGGGGCGCTCTCCCTGTTCCTCGCGTCGAGCACTGAGGACCTCTGGGTCCTCGGGCTCTGGTTGCGCCAGGTGCGCGCAGTTTCCTTCCCCCCATCGCTCACTTCGTTCGCTGGGGGGACCAACAGCTCGACGCCACTTCCCCGCTTGGGGAAGAAACGGCGGAGTCCGCCTCACAACAGTGGGGACGGAGCGATGCTCCGTCCCCACACTTGGCTTGCCAAGGAGCCGTCTAGCCGGAGGTGCTGGCTCCCTCCATGCCTTCGAGGAGCTCTGGCATGTACCAGATCTGTGCGTCGGAGGCTGTCTCTCCGTCTGCCAGGAACGGGGAGCCGTCCTGGAAGTTGAGTGGCCCGGTCCACAGGTTGATCGACCCATCGGCCAGTCCGGCGATGAACGTGTCGAGCTGTGTCTTGTTCTCGGCAGACAGGCCTGGTCCCTCGA
>CBEVHI010000070.1:0-8894 GCA_965549635.1 uncultured bacterium
TTGGCTCCGTCGCCCGGCGCGGACGCGGCCATGCGCTTTCTCCGCTTCCCTCCGCTGCCAAGGGCGACTCTGCCTGCCTACCACGTGTTTCTCCGAGCCGCCGCTGCGACGCTGCCGGTGCGCATCCGCTCTGCGATCAACCTGCCTTCCCGGACCGGGGCCATCGCGGCCGGCCGGGCAGCGACCCGCCTGTTTCGATGGGGTCTCGGAGCTTCGCCCGCATGGCATGCCGCTCTGCTGCGTACCGGCGCACCCGTTCCCGAAGGCCTGTTCCGGCAGCCGCCCTCGTTCCTGCGGGGTCGGCAGTGAGCCACATCGTCGTCGCCATCCATATCGAAGCCCCGATCGAGCGAGTCTGGGCTGACGTCGCCGATCTCGCCTCGCACG
Source organism: uncultured bacterium (assembly GCA_965549635.1). Lineage (GTDB taxonomy): Bacteria > Actinomycetota > Acidimicrobiia > Spongiisociales > UBA4744 > CBEVHI01. Next base: position 388 of record CBEVHI010000070.1, read on the forward strand.
TCGATTGGATGGCGGACGCAGAGTCGATCGAGTTTCTCACCGCCCAAACCGAAGGCGCCGGCACCCGGATGCGGGTTGCCACCCGGGTCGGACCGCTCAGCACGGCCGACATCATGGAGGTCACCACATGGGAGGCACCATCGACGATCGGTGTCGACCATCAGGGTTTGGTGACCGGGTCGGGTGCTTTCACCCTCACCCGGGCGGGCGATGGAACACGGTTCACCTGGTCGGAGACGCTCTCATTCCCCTGGTGGCTCGGCGGTCCTGTCACCGCATGGCTGGCCAAGCCGGTCTTGAGCTGGATCTGGAGGCGCAATCTGCGGGGACTGAAAGGGCGTATCGAGAGGCCGTAGCCGGAAGGGTCCACGGCGGGAGCCAGCGGCGTAGATTCAGACCATGGCGGACCGGCCGGGGATCGCTTCACGCTTCGAGCAGACGTTGCGTCCCGACGTGCTCGATCGCATGCGGGATCTGTTCCATCGTATGAACCCGTCCATGGTGACCCTGTGGCGACTGGGCCTCGCACCGGCGTTTGGCATGTGGCCGTCCGTATTCGGACGCATCATGGTGGTGATGCATACGGGTCGCATAACCGGCACGATCTACCGCACACCGCTGAACTTCGCACCGCTGGACGGAGCGGTCTATTGCCTGGCCGGATTCGGCTCCCGCACCGACTGGTATCGCAACATCCTGGCCCAGCCCGACATCGAGGTGTGGCTGCCGAATGGTCGGTGGGCGGCGACTGCGATCGACGCGTCGCACGATCCGGATCGCGTCGGCCGAATGCGTGACGTGCTGATTTCGAGCGGGTTCGCAGCCCGAGCGATCGGACTCCACCCGAAGAGGATGAGCAAGGCGGAGATCGAGGAGGCCACCGCTTCCTACAAGCTGGTGCGCATCGAACTGCTGGAGCGACGCTCTCCCGGTCCCGGCGACCTGGCATGGGTGTGGATGGTCGCCGTTGTGACGATCGCGATCCTGCTCAGACGTCGCTGAGCGGGACCGCGGCGAACGGAACCCGGAAACGTTCACACCAGATGAGCACACTTCGGTGCACCGAAGGGTCGAATGCCGCCGGCAGCTCGTAGTTCTGCCCGCCGACATTGCCCTTGAGCTTGCCGAGGTCGATGTGCTCGCCGATCACGTCACTCTCGTAGTCCTCGGAGGGCAGCACCCACACGTAGAGGTCGGGACCGTTCTGGATGTCGGTGTCGTCCTCGAACCGGAGCACATAGCGACCGTCCTGTTCGTAGACGGTCGCCGTCCCCGTGGCGGAGTGACCGATCCCGTAGAACCCGCCTGCCGAGGTCGCCACCGGTGCGAGAGGAACCGTGGTTGTGGTCGTCGTGGTCGTGGTCGTTGAGGTTTCGACGGGAGCACTCGGCGACGTTGCCGAGGTCGGATTCGTGGTCGACGGTGGGATCGTGGTCGATGGCGCACTCGTCGTCGTGGTGGTCTCGACAACCGCGAATGCATCGGCCAGCGTCTCGTCGACAACATCGTCAACGAACAGCTTGTCCGGCCGGAACGCCAGGAACGCAATCACCAACAACGCCAGCGCCGCTACCGACGCTGCCCACCGGTGTTGCCGTAGGAATGCTCTCATCATGCTCCTTTGATCCACCCAGCAAACCATCCCCGCCCGGCTATTCGTCCCCTCTCGGATGGTGTTTCGGGATTGTTCACACTGTGTCGACCCGAGGGAAGCTTCGCCGTCCCACGGCTCGATGCTCACCAACCGCGGGCCGTGGACCGCCAATAGCGCAGTTGAAAATCCTGGGTTCGTCACGATGGTCCGCCGCGGCTCGTCGGCCGGTCGGTCACTCCACCCGAGACGCGGCTGGACCGGGGTCAGCCTCCAGGAACGAGGGCCGCGGGAACCCTCTGACCGCGCAAGTCTCTTCGATCGCCGCCTGCACGTGGATCACTCGACTGATCGGCACCAGGGCAAGCACGGAACCACCGAAGCCACCGCCCGTCATCCTCGCCCCAGTCGCCCCGGCCTCCAAAGCCGTCTCAACGGTCGCATCGAGCTCCTCGCAACTCACTTCGTAGTCGTCTCGCAATGACGCGTGAGAGTCGTTCATGAGCCCTGCCAGTGCCTGCCATCTGTCACCGCGAAGCGCCTCCGCAGCCTGGACCACCCTGTGGTTCTCGGTGACTACGTGCCGGACGCGACGAAAGGTCACGTCATCGAGCTTGGCTTGAGCCCAGTCCAGCTGATCGACACCTACATCGCGCAGCGACTGCACCCCGAGGCGTCTCACAGCTTCTTCACACGATTCCCTTCGATACCGATACTCCGATCGTGCCAGAGCGTGAGCCACGCGGGTGTCGATCACCAGTACCGAGAGCTCGTGGGCCCCGGGATCGAAGGGAATCTGTTCCACAGCCCTGGACCGCACGTCGAAGAGCAATGCATGTCCCTCTGCTCCGAAGAAGGCAGCAACCTCATCCATCATCCCCGTCGGAGCACCGACGAAGTCGTTCTCTGCCCGCATTCCCGCTTCGGCGAGGCCCATCAAAGGGAGGTGAAGATCCATGAGTTCATTGGCTGCCAGCGCAACCGCACACATCAAGGCCGCGGACGAAGAGAGTCCCGCCCCGAGGGGAACCTGACTGTCAACGAACAGATCGAAGCCGCCGCTGCAGCCCAGCGCCCACAGTATCCCCGCAACGTAACGAGCCCAGATCGGGAGGGGCTCTCGCCGAAGAAGGTCGAACTCCAGGACTCCGTCGTCCTCCATCTGTGCCGACACCACGCGGACTCCGGAATCGGCTCGACGGCGTGCAGCGACATAGGTTCTCTGTGCGAGAGCAAACGGCAACACCAGACCATCGTTGTAGTCGGTGTGCTCCCCGATCATGTTGACCCTGCCGGGGGCGGCCCACACACCGTATGGGGCAGCATGATACGTCGCGGCGAAGTTCTCCGAAGCCCGGCTCACCCGTCAATCCTACGCAGACGCTCCGCCAGATCCTCTGGGGTCACGTCGTTGATGAACACGCCCATCGCCGACTCCGAGCCGGCGAGATACTTCAGCTTGTCGGCTGAGCGCTGAACCGAGTAGACCTCGAGATGGAGATAGGCCAGGTCCCGGTCCCGGCGAGTTGGAGCCTGATGCCAGGCGGCGATGTAGGGAAGGCGGCTGCCATAGAGGGCGTCGAGGCGTTGCAGAAGATCCTTGTAGAGGGAGGCGAAACCGTTTCGCTCCTGAGGAGTCAGCATCGGAAGATCGGGCATCTTCCGATGTGGGTAGATGTGCACTTCAATCGGCCAGCGCGCCGCCGACGGTACGAACGCGGTCCAGGTCTCATTCTCCAGAATCACTCGTGAGCCGTTCGTCCGTTCAGATGCCAGCACATCTGCGAAGAGGTCCGTCCCCGTCTTTGCGCGATGCAGGCGGGCGCTCTCGAGCATCCGCTCCGTCCGGGGAGTGACAAAGGGATAGGCGTAGATCTGTCCGTGTGGATGGCTGAGCGTCACCCCGATCGCTTCACCGCAGTTCTCAAACGGAAACACCTGTGCAACACCGTCGATCTGGCCGAGGGCCGCCGTTCGGTCGCACCACACGTCGAGCACCGTCCGGATGCGGGACTCGGTGAGTTCCGAGAACGCAGCTTGGTGGTCACTGGTGAACACCACCACTTCGCACCGCCCGAACCCTGGAGCTCTGTCGACAAGCACCGGGTCGATGACACCTACCCCGTTCAACACTGCCCCGGTGGTCAGGCTCGGAAACCGGTTTTCGAACACGACCACGTCGTACTCCTCGGCAGGCACTTCTGTCAGGTGCGCGCCAACCGATGGGCAGAGTGGGCACTCTCCGGCCGGCGGCAGAAAGGTCCGGCTCTGACGGTGCGAAGCGATCACGACCCATTCGCGAAGGATGGGGTCATGTCGAATCTCTGATGAGGTCGACACCTCTGGCAGTTGGCGTCGGTCCCTGACCCCCGATCGGTCGCGAGGACGCTCGTCATAGAAGATGAGCTCCCGCCCGTCGGCGAGGCGAATGGCAGTCTTGTTCACCTGATATCCCCTGCCGCGGATCGGGCGGCTGTCACGACGACGAGCTCACCGACGTGCTCCCTGAGGATTCGCAGGGCTTCTGGGTCCATGTCCGAGTCGGTGATCAGCACATCCACCTCCGCGAGACCGGCGATGGAGCTGATGCCTGTCACCTCCCACTTGGTGTGATCTGCGACGACGACGAGGCGACGGGCTGCGGCTATCAGCGCCTGGTCGGTCTCGGCCTCGAGCATGTTGGGAGTGGTCAGACCGGCCCGATCATTCATTCCGTGCACGCCGAGGAACACGATGTCCAAGTGCACGGTCCGAAGAGACGCAACCGCGAACGGGCCGACGAGTGCGTCCGAGAGCGTGCGAATCCCACCGGTCAGAACGACGGTCTGATCCTCTCGGCCTCCCTCGTAGAGCACCTCCGCGACAGGTATCGAGTTCGTCACCACCGTCAGTTCAGGGACGCCGGTCAACCGCTTGGCAATCTCGAAGGTGGTCGTACCCGCGCTGAGGCCGACGGCGGTGCCCGGTTCCACGAGTCTGATCGCGGCAGATGAAATCGCGTCCTTCTCGGCCTGTTGCCGGACAGACTTCAGAGCGAAGCCCGGCTCGTGAGCCGACCGAAGGTTCACGGCGACCGCGCCTCCGTGCACCTTGATCAGCAACCCGCGTTGCTCGAGCAGCTCGAGATCGCGCCGCACCGTCATGTCGGAGACGCCGAGCTCTTCAACGAGCTCGGCGACACGGACAGCTCCCGTGAGGCGGACTTGATCGAGGATGAACGCTTGCCGTTGCGAGGGCAGCATGTCAGCCGACTTCGATGCGGGTTACGGACCTGATAGTCATCTCCGTTTCTCAGCATGCCACAGAATCCCCCAGAACACAACACTTGATTCCTCGCCAATTGCACACAACGATTTCTCTCGTTCAACCCTTGACATGCGGCCGGATATCCGGTACAACACTTGTGGAGTTCTGTTGATTTCTGTTTGGCATCGCGGGCTCCCTGGATCGGAGGAGGAGGAATATGACCAATCCAGAACCATCCGGGCCACTCTCGACCCGAATCACCAGGCGCCAGGCCCTCCTCGGGCTCGGGAGCATCGCCGGAGCGACAGCGTTTTCGTCGATCCTCGCCGCCTGCAGCAGCAGTTCGAGCACGACCACAGGGGCCGCCGGTGGAGGCGGCGGCGGAGGCGGCCTCGTCACAATTGGATCGAACGCCTCCGATGAACTGACGAAGAACGCCTACGGCAAAGCGTTCGAAAAGTTTGCGTCGACGAGTGGGTACGAAATCGCCGTCAACACGGTCGATCACAACACGTTTCAGCAGCAGATCAACACCTATCTCCAGGGGCAACCCGATGATGTGTTCACCTGGTTCGCCGGATTCCGGATGCGTTTCTTCGCTGAGAAGGGTCTGGCGACGCCGTTCACCGATGTGTGGAACGACAGCTTGAGCGCCAACTATGGGGCAGCTTTCAAGGCTGCTTCTACGGGCAACGACGGTGAGCAGTATTTCGTGCCGTTCATCTTCTACCCGTGGGCCATCTTCTATCGCAAGAGCGTCTTCGACGCGAAGGGCTACACACCGCCAACCACGCTCGCCGAGTTGAAAGAACTCTCGGCTGCCATGCAGGACGACGGGATGGTTCCATTCGCGTTTGGCAACGACGGCGGGTGGCCGGCGATGGGCACGTTCGACTATCTGAACATGCGGACCAACGGCTACCAGTTCCACGTGGACCTGATGGCCGGCAAGGAGTCGTGGGAGAGCGACAAGGTGAAGCAGGTCTTCGCCACCTACGCCGAACTCCTGCCGTTCCACCAGCCCGGAGCACTCGGGCGGACATGGCAGGATGCCACCAAGGCCATGTGGGACGGCACAGCCGGAATGCACCTGTTGGGTCTATTCCTCGGCGACGCCCTCGTCGACGATGCGGGGAACGCACTTCCGGAGGTAAAGGACGATCTCGAGTTCTTCCCGTTCCCGGAAATCGACCCTGCCTATGGACGCGACGCTGTCGAATCGCCGATCGACGGGTTCATGATCTCCAAAGCTCCCAAGAACCTCGAAGGCGCCAAGGCGATGATGGCGTTCATGGGAACCGGCGAGGCGCAGAACTACTACACGGCGGTCAACCACAACTGGTTGGCAACGGCCAACGATGCCGACACATCCGGCTATACGCCGTTGCAGAACAAAGCGCTTGACCTGATCGGTTCGGCGAAGCACATCTCGCAGTTCCTCGACCGGGACACGGACCCTGGGTTCGCCTCGGAGGTCGTCGGTGTCGCCCTGACGGACTTCATCAACGACCCGACAAAGGTAGACAGCATCCTCAAGTCGATCGAGCAGCAGAAGGCCGGCTACGGCCTCGGCACCTAAAGTGCCAGGGGGATGACCACCGACGTTGCGGCAGTCGAGAAGGTGAGGAGGCAGAAGAAGCGGCGACGCTTCAGCCTCCTCACCCGCCGCGACATCGGCATGCTGACCCTGTTCCTCGGTTTGCCGGCACTCGTACACATCTTGTTCGTGTGGGTGCCGGCGCTGTTGTCGGTGATTCTGTCTTTTGCACGCTGGAACGGAATCGGCGGAGTCGAGTCGATCCAGTGGATCGGGACACAGAACTACACCGACATCGCCACGATCTACCCGCCGTTCTGGCCGGCGGTGCTGCACAATCTCATCTGGCTGGGGGCGTTTATTCTGGTTGCCACACCCTTCGGGATGTTCCTGGCGGTCCAGCTCGACAAAGAACTGAAGGGCTCGAGGTTCTACCAGAGTGCGCTCTACATACCGGTTGTGCTCTCCCTGGCTCTCGTCGGGTTCATCTGGCAGCTCATCTACGCCCCAGAACAGGGCTTGATCAACAACATTCTGGGACGCACCGATCCCGGGAACCTGATCGACTGGCTGGGTAACCCGTCGATCAACCTGTGGATGATTCTCATCGCCGCGAGTTGGCGGCACGTCGGCTACATCATGATCCTGTACCTGGCCGGACTGAAGGGGGTTGACCCGGCATTGAAGGAAGCGGCGTCGATCGACGGCGCCAGCAGCCGGCAGACGTTCTTCCACGTGGTGTTTCCCGTGCTCAAACCGATCAATATCGTGATCCTGGTCATCACGATCATCGAGTCGCTCCGGGCCTTTGACATCGTCTATGTCATCAACAAGGGGAGGAATGGTCTCGAGCTCCTCTCGGTCGCAGTCACCAACAACATCATCGGAGAGGCGAGCCGCATCGGGTTTGGCTCAGCGATGGCGGTCGTGCTCCTGGTCATCTCTCTCGGGGTCATCATCCCGTACCTCTATCGAACCTTCCGGTCAGAGGAGAAGCCGGCATGACGGCTCCGGGTGGAGTCCAGCGTCACGGTGGCACGGCAGTCGGACAGGTGCGATCCAAGTGGCGTGCGCGGGGGGTGCAGACGTTCCTGGCCATCACCGCGCTGGTATGGCTCATCCCTCTCCTCTGGGCGTTCTACACGTCACTGCGACCATTCGGCTCCACATTCGAGCGCGGATACTTCTCTGTCGGCGGCGCCTACAACTTCGACAACTACGCCAAGGCCTTCACCGAGTCCGAGATGCCCCGCTACTTCTTCAACACGATGGTCATCACGATTCCGGCTGTCATCATCACGCTCTTCCTGTCATCGATGGTCGCATTTGCACTGTCGCGATTCAGTTTCCGTTTCAACCTGATCCTGCTGATGCTGTTCACCGCAGGGAACCTGCTCCCGCAACAGGTGATCATCACCCCCTTGTACCGGATGTTCCTGTCTATTCCGCTCCCCAACTGGCTGGGGTCCAGCGGGCTGATGTTCGACAGCGCGTTCGGCATCATCACGATCCACGTCGCGTTCCAGATGGGATTCTGCACGTTCGTGCTGAGCAACTACATGAAGGCGCTACCTCCCGACTTGAATGAGGCCGCCTTCGTGGACGGCGCATCCGTGTGGCGTCAGTACTGGTCGGTCATCCTGCCACTCTCGAGACCGCCGCTTGCCGCCTTGGCCACCCTCGAGTTCACCTGGGTCTACAACGACTTCTTTTGGGCGTTGGTGTTGATGACGACCGGCGCCAAACGACCGATCACCTCGGCGCTGCAGAACCTCAACGGAACCTTCTTCACGAACAACAACCTGGTTGCCGCCGGGTCTCTGCTCGCAGCCATCCCGACACTGATCGTCTTTGCCATTCTGCAGCGCCAGTTCGTGGCCGGGTTGACCCTCGGCTCCACGAAGGGCTGACGGAACCAGATCGCATGGACATCATCGCCGAGATCGATGTGGAACCGTCCAGCGGACGCGTCTACGAGCACGGCTGGCAGTCGTGGAGCCCAACGACCGACTACCGACTCGACGAGGTCCCCCACCGGCCCCGATCGCAACGCAATCACCTGCTGTGCTACCGGCCCGGCGTCACGTCACGTGAGGATGCGTTCCAGGGCGAGGGACTGCTCGCCATCCTGCC
>CBEVHI010000071.1:0-8836 GCA_965549635.1 uncultured bacterium
GCCAACAGCCAACAGCCAACAGCCAACAGCCAACAGCCAACAGCCAACGAAGCTCTCCCACCAAGACCACGTAGAGCAACCCTCTTGCTGTCAGCTGTTCGCTGTCAGCTGGTAGCTGGAAACTGGAGACTGACGCCTTGTTCCTACGGCTCGAAAGCCCGCAGCGCGAAGGTGGCGTCGGGATCGGGAACACCAAGCGTGACAGGAACCTCGGGAAGAACCCCATCGTATCGAGCGGACCCCCATCCGAAACCGAGGTCGACTTCACCAATGTGACCACGAGCGGCGAGAACTGCCGGTCTCGTCATGGCTCCATCCACGACGGCCTGCTCGAGCAGCAGATGGAACGTGGCCGCTTGGGTGTATCCGAGGAAGGTCCAGCGGTCCACAGCGTCCAGGTCCGACGTGATCGTGCGGAACAGCGCCATTCCTGGTGTATCGGCATCCACGGCAGGTGGAGCACCGCCGACCCAGAGGTTCTCCGGAGTAGCTCCCAGTGCGTCGAGCACACCCACGTCGAATGACTGGGCTGTGGCATAGATCGGCGGGTTGAACCCGAGCAGCTCGCCGGTAGCGATGATCCTCACCAGGTCGGCACTCGACACACACGCGACCAGAGCCTTCGCCCCCTCCAGAGCCGTGATCACGCCCTCGAAGTCGGTCGTGCCGGCCGGGTACCGGGAGATGATCTGCGGCATGCTGCCGGTTCCGGCGAGACAGTCGTCTCCGTAGACGCCCACTGCACCTACGAATCCCACGGAGGCCTCATCCCCGGTCGCAGTAACGGCACGATCCCACAGTGTCGAGACCTGATCCCGGTAGGTGGGTACGGCCAGGTCGAACACCGCGTTCTCGTGCTCCGCCCAGCTTGCAGCCTGTGAGCCGACCATGATCGGTACCGTCGAGTCAGCAGCCAGCAGCGCCTCCGTCACCGGGCTTCCAAGAGCACCGGCGACGCCAAGGATGGAGGCCTGCCGATCGGCCAGCTCCTTCACCGCCACGTCAGGGTCATATCCGGTGTCGACCCCTTCCAGATCGACGACGAACGTCCCTGCCACCCCACCGAGGTCCTCGTTGACATACCGCCAGAAGGACCGCTGGCCCTCGAGCATCGACGTGCCGATCTGTGCCAGCGGACCGGTCAAGGGGAGGAAGGCGGCCAGATGAATCTTGCCACCGGTGACACCGACCCCGGTGGGGAGTGGAGGTTCGGTCGTGGTGGTCGAAGAGGTTGGTGCGATCGCCGTCGTCGACGTGGTCTCGGTCCCGGCCGGTGTGCACGCGGTGACAGTGATCAGCGCCGTCGCCACCATCGCCGTCATGAACCGCATCGTGTCGTAACCCCGGGTCGTCGGTCGCGGTCGAAGGACCCGCCATGCAGACCTCATCGACCGTCGTTGCTGACCGCATCCTGCCACGAAGCCGAGCGCTGTCGGTGGCACTCATTGTGGAATCCAACAGGCTCCTGCCCGCCTGGCCCTTCGCCTGCGTCCCAGCTTCGCCGTACTTCTCCCTCCGGGGGGAGAGACGTCCAGGCCTGCCGCCTCGCCGATAGGACCGAGACTGACTGCTGACTGCGTTCGGGCTGTGCCCGGCCCCCCTCGCCCCTTCGGGGCACTCCCCCCAACACTCGCTTCGCTCGCTGGGGGGAGAGATGATCGCTTCGCTCGCTGGGGGGAGAGATGATCGCTTCGCTCGTCTGGGGGGAGAGATGATCTGTTCTTGCCGGTGACCGGTAACTCCCCTGCCCCTTCTGGGCTGCGCTCTGCTCCACTCGAGCAGCACGCATTTCCTCCCCCTCGAGGCCGAAGGCCGAGTCTGGGGGAGGTGCTGCGAAGCAGCGGAGGGGGTCTGCCCCCCAAACCCGCTTCGCTCCGCCGCTTCCCATGAGGCTGAAGCACAAACAGAGGGGCGGCCCAGAAGGGCCGCCCCTCGATCAGTGCGGCAGCGTTACGGAGCCGCGCAGGGTTCGGTGAAGTCGTAGGCCGCGGCGTTCGGACCCACGAAGAAGTCCTGCACCACGCTGACGCCATCGACGGCCGACGTGTCGACCTTGGCGATCAACGACTCGCGTGGGAAGACGTCATTGGGATCTCCCGAGAACGAACGGGTTGGCATCATCCCGTCGTAGTCGACCTCGGTGAGTGACTGCGCAGCGGCGTAGATTCCCGCCTTGGTCAGGTCACCGGCGGCGTAGGCCGCGTCCAGCGCGGACTTCAGCGCGTACTGGGACGACCATCCCGCCACGAAGAAGAAGTTGCCCGGAACATCGCCCAGCGCTGTGCGCATCTTCTCGTGACCGGCCGAGTCATAGCCCCAAGGACCGATGAACGCGGACTGGAAGTAGATGCCCAGCTCGAACGCCGGTCCAGCAGCCGTCTGCAGGAGGCCGGGGTTCCACGTGGGTGCAGCGCCGATGAAGATCGGGACGTCTGCGCCCATCTGCTGAGCCGCTCCGCCAACGATCGGTGCCAGCTCACTCGGCCCCGACACGACGAACACGACGTCGACAGGATCGGCCACCACCTTGGCGACCGCCTCTGCCTGCGTCGGGTCACCACCAGCGGAGATCGGGATGATCGGCTCTTCCCAAGCCACCGTGAGACCATCGGCAACGGCGGCCTTGTTGACGCCAACCGCGTAGTCCTCGCCGTAGTCGGTGGGGAACTTGAGGATTCCCACTGTGGTGATCTCGGGACGACCGGCCGCAGGTACGGCCTGGACGGCCCAGTCAACCGCGTTCATCGCCTCGAAGCAGTAGTTGGTTCCGAACTCGAGCACGAGTCCCTGGTCGGTACTGTCGAATCCCCAACCAGACCACCAGGTCATCGGTGCGGCGATGGTGTTGTCGGCCTTCATCGAGTCGAGTGCAGCAATGCCCTGCGGAGTCCCCAGGAGCATGGCAAGCCCGGCGACCGAGTCGGCGATCTGCGTGTACTGCTGCACAGTGACATCCGGCTTGTACTGGCCATCCTTGACGAGATCGTCAGGAATCGTCACGTCGTACGCACCACCGATACCACCGGTGGCGTTGACCGTCGCCCAGAAGGCCTTCTGGCCGCCTACGAGAGCCGGCGCCGTAGCAGCGAACGGTCCCGTTTCGTCGTCGATCACACCCAGATAGATACAGCCGCGGTCGGGATTGCCACCTTCGCACGGCTCGGCGGTCACCCCGACGTCGAACTTGACTGATGGCTCCGGTGCCGCCGTCGTAGCCGGCGCAGCCGTCGTTCCCGGTGCCGCCGTCGTAGCCGGCGCAGCCGTCGTGGCCGGTGCCGCTGTGGTCGTCGTGGCGGTCTCGCCCTGCGAACACGCCATAGCGATGAGCGCGAACACCGCGATCACGATCACCGGTCTCATCCACTTTCTCATTGTTTTCCTCCCTCGTCCGGGCCCCTCAGTATGAGAAGGGCCATGCTTTCCAGTAGTTGCGAACTCTGATCCAGATACCGTACAGACCCAGCGGCTCGAAGATCAGGAAAACGACGATGAGCACACCGAAGAGTATCCGTTCCAGTTGCGCCGGGCTGAGCACACCTCCCGCCCCATCACCGATGAACGGCAGCCAGCCCGACGCGGAGTCGATGATCTGGGGCAGGAGGACAACGAACGCCGCCCCCATGATCGACCCTGCGATCGACGAGGCTCCCCCGATGACGACCATGGCAATGAACAGGATGGAGAGCAGCAGGTTGAAACTGGTCGGATCGACGAAACCGGTGACCGTGAAGTAGAGCGCCCCCGCAACGCCGGCGTAGAAGGACGACACCGCGAACGCCAGGATCTTGTAGCGGGTCAGATCCACCCCCATGACCTCTGCGGCGATGTCGCGATCCCTGACCGCGGCAAAGGCACGCCCGACCCGGGACCGCGCCAGGTTCTTGGCGGCAAACCCCATGATGATCAACAGGATGAACGTCAAGAAGTAGATCTGCTGCTCTCTGGAAAGCGAGACCCCGCCGATGGCTCCCGGCTCATCGAACCGCCACCCGAGAAGTTGGAGCACCGCCGGCTTCCGGCCGACCCCGGTGCCCCCGGTCAATGAGTCCCAGTTGCGAAAGATGTGCTCGCCGAGGAACACCAGGCCCAGCGTCACGAGTGCCAGGTAGAGGCCCTTCAGACGCAGTGCGACGGGGGCGACCAACGCACCAACCGCGGCGGCGACGAGACCGGCTGCCGGCAACCAAATGAGCATGTCCAGGCCGAAGCCGATGACCCTGGCATCCGGATCGCCGGACAGTGCCGCGCCAACATACGCTCCAACACCAAGGAAGAACGCGTGGCCCAGCGAGATCTGACCGGCGTATCCGGTCACGAGGTTCAGACCGATGGCGCCGATCGCGGAGACGAAGGTCGTCGCCAGCAGAATCAGCCACACTCGGGAGAGCCCGACGAGGGGCAGGACGAGGATCGCCACGATCCCGAGGACGAAGGCGACCTTCTGGGTCGACGTCGGCAGGATCGCGGCGTCGGCCCGATACGAGCTGTACAGGTTCGGTCGACCTCTCACACCCGCTCGACCTCCTCGGTTCCGAACAGTCCGTACGGTTTGATGAGCAGCACGATCAGCATCACGAGGTACGGGACCACCTGGCTGAAGTTGCTCCCGAGCCACGGCAGGTACTGCGCCTGATAGGTGGCGCTGTATCCCTCCGCAAGCCCGATGATCAATGCGCCGACGATGGCTCCATGGACAGAGTCGAGGCCGCCCACGACGATCGCCGGCAGCGCCTTCAGCGCGACGATCCAGTTGTTCTGGCTGAGGCCCGCAGCTCCCGCGGCGGCGAACATGCCGGCGATGGCGGCAAGCGCACCGCCAAGGATCCAAGCGAGGGCGAAGATCCGGTGCACGCTGATGCCCTGGGCGAGCGCAACCTCCTGGTCCGCTGCGGTGGCCCGCATGGCGAGGCCGACGCGCGAGAACTTGAAGAACAGCAACAGCACGGTGGCGACAACGACGGCCGACACGAACATGGCGATCACCCTGGTCTCGATGACGACCCCGCCGGCGCGCACGCTTCCGAAACCCCAGGGGTCGCCAACACCGCGCAGGTTCACTCCGATGAGGTCGTTGACGACGACGCGGATGGCGATGTCCAGACCGATGGTGAGGATCGCCAGCGAGAAGAGCGGCTTGCCGACGAGGGGACGGAGGGCGAAGCGCTCGATCACTGCCCCGAGCAGCGCAGCCAGCAGGATGCCGATCGCAAGGGAGAGCCAGAAGTTGAGCCCAATCGTCACCGCGAAGTAGGAGACAAAGTAGGCGCCGAAGATCATCAGCGCCGGATGGGCGAAACTGAGCACCTGGGTCGACTTGAAGATGATGACGAAGCCGAGCGCCAGCAGGGCGTAGATAGAAGCGAGTGAGAGACCGGCCACGGTTGCCTGCAGGAACTGGGTCACGCGTACATCTCCTCGATCAGATCCTCGAACAGGCCCTCGACCACTTTGCGTTTGACCTTCTGCGTTGCCGTCAACTCGCCCTGGTCGTGGTCGAGCTCCTTGGGAATCAGGCGGAACTTCTTGATCTGCTCCACCCTGGCGAAGTCGGCATTCACTCGCTCGACCTGCTTGGCGATCAGGTCGATCACCTCGGGTTTCTCCGACAAGTCCCGGTAGGTGGTGAACGTGATGCCTCTGCGCTGCGCCCAGTTGGCGACCGTGTCGAATTCGATCCCGACGAGGGCGGAGATGAACTTGCGCTTGTCGCCGATCACCATCGCCTCTTTGACGAACGGAGAGACCTTCAACTTGTTCTCGATCTCCGAAGGGGAGATGTTCTTGCCCCCCGCGGTGATGATGATGTCCTTCATGCGGTCGATGATGCGCATGTGATCACCGACCCACTCGCCGACGTCACCGGTGTGCAGCCAGCCGTCTTCGAGCGCCGCAGCGGTCGAGTCGGGGTTCTTGAAGTAGCCCTGAAAGACGCCGCCGTGGCGGACCAGGATCTCGCCGTCTTCGCTCAGCTTCATCTCGACTCCGGCCAGCGCGGTTCCGATCGTGCCCAGCTTCACATCTCCGACCGGATTGACGGTGCCGAGGGCTGTCGTCTCGGTCATCCCCCAGCCTTCGTAGATCGGGACACCGAGCGCCATGAAGAATCGCAGCAGCTCCGGAGCTATCGGAGCTGCCCCGCTGATCGCCTGACGGCATTTGCCCATCCCCAGTTTCTTTCGAAGCGACCGGAACACCAGCAGCCAGCCGAGGCCCTGCAGCAACGAGCCGATGACGCCTCGAGAACCCTTCTCCATGGACCGATCTACATTGCGCAGTCCGACCTTCATGAACACGCCATACAGCGTCCGCTTCAGGAAGCTGGCGTCGGCCATCCTGATCTCGGCGGCGGCCTTCATCTTCTCCCATATACGCGGCGGAGCCGGGAAGTAGGTTGGTTGCACCTCGGCCAGGTCGCTGACGAGCGTGTCGATCGACTCGGCGAAATTGACCGTCGCACGCATCGCCAGGGCGCCAAGGATGTCGTAGAGCCTCCCGAAGACGTGGCACAGCGGCAGGTAGGAGAGGAATTCTGCGTTCCTGTCCGGTCGATCGCCCGAGATGATCTCTCCAGCCTGCCCGGCAGTCCACAAGAGGTTGTCGTGTGAGAGCATCGCTCCCTTTGGGGGTCCCGTCGTTCCCGACGTGTACACGATCGTGGCCGTGGCACTCGAGTCGATACCGTCGACGAGTTCATCGAAGAGTGACGGAGTCTCGCGCCTCTGCTCGCCTCCCAGCTTCAGAAAGTCCTGCCATGAGAGAAGGATCGGGTCGTCGTAGGTGCTCAACCCGCGCGGTTCGACGTAGACGATGCGTTCCAGGTTCGGGAGGTCGGATCGCACCTCGAGTGCTTTGTCGACCTGCTCCTGGTCCTCGGCGATGAGCACCCTCGCTTCCGAGTGACTGAGGAGATACTGCACCTCCGGCGCCGGGTTGGTTGGGTAGAGGCCAACGGACACCGCCTGGATTCCCTGGGCTGCGAGATCGCTGACCACCCATGCGATCCGGTTCTCAGAGTGGATGGCGACCTTGTCGCCGGGACGGACTCCCAGCGCCCATAGGGCCATCCCGACGGTCGATACCTGGTCCCAGTACTGGGCATAGGTGGTCTCCTGCCAGATCCCGAACTCCTTCTCGCGCAGGGCCACCCTGTTGGGCGCTTCGCCGGCAATGCCGCGCAGCATCTCGGGAATGCTCGATGTCAACGGCCACCCCCGATCAGTCGTCGCTCGGCTGCCTTCAGGTCGCCGCGCTCGAACTCCTCACCGAGGTAGGCCCGGATCACGTCGGGATCTTCCTGCACCTGCGCAGGCGTTCCTTCGGCGATCTTCTTGCCGAAGTCGAGCACCATGATCCGATCGGCGATGTCCATCACGAGGCCCATGTCGTGCTCGACAAGGATCATCGCGATGCCCAGTTCCTCTTTGATGTCGAGGATGAACCGGGCCATGTCCTCTGTCTCTTCGAGGTTCATGCCGGCAGCCGGTTCGTCGAGCAGCAGCAGCTTCGGGTCCATGGCCAGCGCCCGGCCGAGCTCGACTCGTTTCTGCACGCCGTACGGGAGCATCCCGACGAGGCTCTTGCGGTGCGCCTCGATCTCGAGGAAATCGATGATCTCTTCTGCCCGTTCCCGATGGATGTCTTCCTGACGCCGGGCTTTCCCAAGCCAGGCCATCGCGGCGAGCGTCCCGTAGCGCACGTGCAGATGGCGCCCGAGGAGGATGTTCTCGAGGACGGTGAGGTGCTCGAACAGTTCGATGTTCTGGAAGGTGCGAGCGATGCCGAGGCCGGCGATGCGGTAGGGCCGCTTCCCGATCAGCTCGGTTCCGTTGAGGCGAATCGAGCCTTGTTGCGGCCGGTACACACCGTTGAGACTGTTGAAGATCGAGGTCTTGCCCGCCCCGTTGGGACCGATGATGCTGAACAGCTCCTCTTCGTCCACCGCGAAGCTCACACCGTCGATGGCGGTGATGCCCGCGAAGCTCAGGTGGATGTCGTCTACCTGCAGCAAGTGGTCGCTCATGACAGCCACCGCTTCCTGCGCTTGTAGTGCTTGACCTCGCGAAACGACTTGCGCTCCTCACCGGAACCGCGAAGCCCGAGGTAGAACTCCTGAACGTCCTGGTCCTGCATCAGTTCTGCCGATGGCTTGTCCATCACGATCTTGCCCGTCTCCATGATGTAGCCGTGTTGAGCAATCGACAGCGCCATCGCTGCGTTCTGCTCCACCAACAGGATGCCGGTCCCCTGAGCGTTGATCTCCACGATCAAATCACGAACCTGCTGTACGAGAAGCGGTGCCAAACCCAGGCTCGGTTCATCAAGGAGAAGGTACTTGGGTTCGGACATCAACGCCCTGCCCATGGCGAGCATCTGCTGCTCTCCGCCGGACAGGTATCCGGCCAACAGCTTCCTCCGGTTCTTCAGCAGCGGGAACAGCCCGTAGACCCGATCGAGACGATCGTCGAGACTCCCGTGTGAGGTGTGCCCACCGACTCTCAGGTTCTCCTCGACGGTGAATTCGGTGAAGATCCGCCTCCCCTCCATCACCTGCGTCACACCTTTGCGCACAATATCGGCAGGCTCCGCTCGATGCGTCTGATCCCCGTCGATCGTGATCGAGCCCTTGGTGATGTCGCCGTCGTACACGTCGAGCAGACCCGAGATGGCGCGCAGAACGGTGGTCTTGCCGGCACCGTTGGCTCCGAGAAGGGCGACGATCTGACCTTCAGGCACGGTGAACGAGATGCCGCGGAGAACCAGGATGACGTCGTGGTAGACAACCTCTAGATTCGCGACCTCGAGCAAGCTCTTCCCCTCCCACCGAGGATGCTGCGAC
>CBEVHI010000072.1:0-8762 GCA_965549635.1 uncultured bacterium
GGCTGCCGGCACCGGTACCTGCGAACCCAGGGCTCAGGAGTACCGCCACGGTACCTACGAGCCCTGGGTTCGGGAGTACCTCTAGATCGCGTTGACCTCTTCGACACCGGGGACGCGATCGGTGAGGATCCGTTCGATACCGGCTTTGAGGGTCATGGTCGACAGCGGGCAGCCGCCGCACGCTCCGACCAATTGCAGGTTGACGGTGCCGTCCTCGACACCGAGCAGGATCAGGTCGCCACCGTCGGCTTGAAGCGCAGGGCGTATGTACTCGAGGGTCGCGTTGAGCACATCGAGGTCGATTTCATGGTTCGTGGCTGTATCAGTCATGTGACGGTCAGTGTACCGGGGGGTATGAGTTACAGATTCGGTCAGCGGGACAGGACCGCGGTCAGAAAGGCGAGTGCTGACCCTTCTGAGTTCTTCGCCTCGATCATCAACCGGTACGGGCCGGGGGGTGCCGTGGCGCCACCGGCGGTACCGTCCCAGATCAGGGAAACGGGGCCTGCCTCCCGCGCCTTCCATGGGGTGACGGCGACCACCTGTGCTCCTCTGAACACGACGAGGCGAATCTGAGATGGGGCAGTGACGGTGGACGATACGAGCAGCGACCTGCCCGACGTACCCGCAGCCGCCTCCGGGACATCACGCAGGGTTGGCGGCAGGCCGAACCCCTCGGGTGGGATCAGCTGCACACCCTGGCGATAGGTGAAGCCCCAGGAGCCGATGGCATCCTGCGCCACTGTTGCTCCGTCGACTTGAACCTCCACAGGCCCATCGGCAGAGATCGTCAGAGACTGTTCCTTCCAGTCGAGCCCGACGGTGATCGACTCCGGCAGGTCGCCGGGTTCGGGGATCAGACCGCCGTAGTAGTGCGAGAGGATCTCGTCGTACTTGCTGCCGGCGTCGGCCATTGCCTTGGCTCCGTACTGGCTCATACCGACCATGTGGCCCCAACCGTGCCCTTCGAAGACAAACGTCGCGTAGACATCGATGTAGCCGGAACGGAAAGAGTCGGGGAACTGCCACTGCTTGCGCACAACGTAGGTCGGCGAGAGAACGGTCTGCGGGTACCGCACGTTGCCGGATCGGTAGGCGGGGAAGACTTCGGGGTGGATCTTCGGCCCCCAACGGTTCATGACCCCGCGAAACTCGGTGGCGGTCAGCGAGCTGGACGACTCGGCACTCCTGATCTCGACCATCCAGGGACCGCCCCCGTCTTCTGTCCGGGTGACGGAGATGTCTCGCAGCGGCCCTTCGGTGAGCCCTGCAGCGTCGAGGACGTCTTGCAGGATGCCGGAGCGCACCTCGTAACGCCATTCGGCAAACGCCGACTCCTCCCCCGGTGAAGGAACCGCTCGCAAGTAGGCGATGGGGGACCGCCCGGCGTACACGTCCTCGTAGTTTCGTGTTCTGCCGCCGGTGGTCGAACTGTACATCGCCAGCGCCGGACTCCCCTGATACAGGAGCACCTGGCGAGCGGTACTCTCGACTGCTGCGGCCCACCGTTCGCCGAGCGGTGAGGCCACCTGGTCGAGTCCGCCGTACACCTGGCACGCCGTTGACGCGCAGATGTCGAATCCGTAGGTCTGCCCCGCACCGACACGGCCCCGCTCCAGTGACCATGCGAGATACGTGCGGGCAGCAACCGCCTGGGCTTCGAGTGCCGCCATGGGCCACGAGAACGGCACTTCCTGGATGCCAAGCAAGTAGTCGTCGACGCCGACATGGTCGAGGAGCACCAGGCCATCGGATGCTGCCGCCACCTCGAGGACTCCCGCGTAGTGACGGCCGGCGACCGACAGAGTCACCCCAGGAGATGGAACGATCGAGACCGATTCGTAGGGACCGGCCGGAGTGTCCTGTTGTGCCACTGCGGGTGGCGCCATCAGAGCGGCCACCAGCACCGCCGACACCAGCGCGGTACTACGCACGACAGATATCGGCGCCGAGACCGGCAAGCTCTGTGACAAAGCCTTCGTAGCCGCGGTCGATGTGGAAGACATCACCGATCGTCGTCTGCCCTTCCGCCCGTAGCCCCGCCAGCACCAGAGCGGCTCCGGCACGGATGTCGGGAGCGATCACGGGGCAGCCGGAGAGATGGTCGACGCCACGGATGACGGCGTGCTGCCACTCGACCGTGATGTCCGCTCCCATCCGCATGAGTTCGCCGACGTAACGGAAGCGGGCGTCGTACAGATTCTCGGTGACGACGGAACTGCCTTCGGCGACGCTCAGCAGCGCGACCATCTGCGGCTGCATGTCGGTGTGGAATCCCGGGAACGGAAGGGTGGCGAAGTCGACGGCTCGGGGACGGTCCGGTCCGATGACACGAACCCAGTCGTCACCGGAGGTGACCTCACAACCGGCCGAATCGAGTTTGCGCAGCTCCATGCGCAGATGCTCGGGAACGCAGCCTTCGACACGCACGTCGCCTCCGGTGATGGCACCGGCAACGGCGTAGGTCCCCGCGGCGATTCTGTCGGGGATGACGTCATGTCGTACCGGGTGCAGCTCGGGGACACCTGTGACGTGCACCGTGGAGGTCCCCTGACCTTCGACGACTGCTCCCATCTGCACGAGCTGGTCACACAGATCCGCGATCTCCGGTTCACGAGCGGCGTTGCGGATCACCGTCTCTCCCTCGGCGAGGACGGCCGCGAGCAGCAGGTTCTCCGTCGCACCGACGCTGGGAAACTCGAGGGTGATCTCTGCCCCCGACAGCCTCTCATCAACCGTCGCCTCGAGCACCCCGTGCTTCAGTTCGAAAGTCGCGCCCATCTTCTCGAGCCCGTCGAGATGCATGTCGATCGGCCTCGCCCCGAGGTCGTCACCTCCCGGAAACGCCACGCAGGCACGTCCGTTTCTCGCCAGGAGCGGTCCCATCACCACAATCGATGCGCGCATCTTGCGAACGAGGTCGAGGGGCGCTTCCGGCACCAGGTCGGTCGTCGTGTTCATGGTCAGCGTCCTGTCCTCGAACGAGCAGGCGACACCGATGTGCTCGAGGACGTCGGCCATGAGTTCGACGTCGGCAATCGCCGGTACGTTCACCAACTGGTGTGTGCCAGGAGCAAGGATCGCCGACACCATCTCCTTGAGGACCGCGTTCTTCGCACCGTGCACCTGCACGGTTCCTTCGAGGCGGGCGCCGCCATTGACGGTGATCTGATCCATCAGCAGCATTGTACGGGTAGCCTGGATGCGAACCGGAGGAATCAATGCGTATTGCAGTCGGGGCCGATCACGCCGGGTATCTGATGAAGGAGCACATCGGAAGGATGCTCTCCGAGTCCGGGCATGCGGTTGTCGATGTCGGTACGTACTCAGAGGATCCGGTTGACTATCCCGACTATGCCGCCGCCGTTGGCCGAGCCGTTCGGGACGGAAAGGCGGATCGAGGAGTCGTCGTTTGCGGTTCCGGAGCCGGCGCGGCGATTGCTGCCAACAAGCTGCATGGCGTGAGGGCATCACTCTCGCACGACACCTACTCGGCCCACCAATCGGTCGAACACGACGATGCCAACGTCCTGGCGATCGGCAGCCGGGTCATCGGGCCTTCACTGGCCGACGAGATCGTCACCGCGTTCATCAACGCTCGCTTCACCGGCGAGGAACGCCACGTGCGGCGACTCAACAAGGTGAAGGCACTCGAGGAACAGGGGTAGGCGAGCTCAGGGCGACAGGCCCCGCGAGACATGACCGGTGGTCACTCCGTGAGGCGTGAGAGCCACGCCGTACTCTTGCGAACGATCTCACCCATGACGGCTTCCCGGCTTGTCCCCGATCGTTTCAGGACGGCAAAGCTGTGATCCGCCCCTGCCACAGATTCGATCGTGGCCCGGGACAGTGAACGCAGCTGGGAATCGACCAGGTCGGCGCGGGCAAACGGGTCCCTGGTTCCAATGAAGAAGAGCATGGGCACGTCGATCCGTGACAGATGCTCCACACGGAGCCGCTCTGGCCTACCGGGCGGGTGCAGCGGGTAGGCGTACAGGATGAGGCCCTCCGCCGGTTCGCCTTCGGCGACAAGCATGCTGGCGATGCGCCCTCCCATCGACCTTCCCGCCAGCACGACCCGCGACGTCCCGTGTTCCCGGAGCCACGCCGCGGCTGCTCTGTGTGCGGCCATCAGCCTGGGAGCCCGGTCGGGTCGACGGCTCCCGCGCTCCATGTAGGGGTAGGCAAAGGTGAGCACCGGCCATCCTGCCTCGGAGAGCCCGTCTCGAATCGCCGTCACCCCCGGATGGTCCTGACCCGCTCCAGCACCGTGTGCCAACAGCACACCGACCGGGCGCGATCCTTCGATGAGACGCCCGGTCACGGTCTCCCCGGCACTCCACTCGATCGCTACGTCGCGCACAGCTCGAGCGTACCCGCAGGGAACCCTTTGGCCGCGAACACCGATAGGCTCCGGTCTGCCACCACGGGGGACCACATGCTGCAACTCAGGATCCACGCCGACGCGACGGCACTCGCCGAAGCAGCGGCAGGGTATGTCGCCGAACAGATCCGGGATGGCATCACCAGTTTGGGATTGGCAGGAGGCAGGACTCCAAAGGCCGCGTACGAGTTTCTGCGCTCAGCCGATGTTGCCTGGGAGAACCTCGTGGCATGGCTTCCCGATGAGCGTTGGGTGCCGCCGGGACATCCCGACCGGAACGCGACCATGGCATCGACTGCGCTGTTCGATCACGTTCCGGCAACGCTGCTCGAAGTCCCATGGGTCGATGATCCGCAAGTTGCCGCTGCCCTCTATGAGGCGACGCTCACAGATGCTCTGCCCGCCGGGCCCGGCGGTCCGAGACCCGATCTGGTGCTGCTCGGCCTCGGTGATGACGGTCACACCGCGTCCCTGTTCCCGGGCACCGGGGCCATCGCCGAACGCGACCGCCGCTTCGTCGCCAACTGGGTCGCCGCCAAGGACGCCTGGCGGCTCACGGCCACGTTTCCGCTGCTGTGGTCTGCCCGCACGATTGTGTTCCTCGTTTCCGGAGCGCAGAAAGCCACCGCCCTGCAACAGGCACTCCAGGGCGGCACACCCGCACCAGCAGCAAGAACCGTCGACGGATCTGCCGACGTGATCTGGATGGTCGACGAGGCTGCGGCGAGCCTGCTGTGAAACGACTCACCGCCGCCCTCGCACTCGTGCTCGCCGCGTGCACCACGTCGGCGACCACCCCGGCGACGACACCGCCGGCCGAGACCACCGCCGCGCAGATCACCACCACCCAGGCCACGTCCACGACGACGTCGAGCACCACCACCACGTCGCCGGTGACGACAACAGCGCCGGTGTCGGACGCTCCCAGACATGTGCCGTTCACCTCCACCCTCGACCTCGATGTCTACGGCTCGGAGGGGCCCACCGTCGTGCTGTTCCACGGAGGTGGATGGGTTGCCGGAACCCCGGCTGACAT
This sequence comes from uncultured bacterium, assembly GCA_965549635.1. Classification (GTDB taxonomy): domain Bacteria; phylum Actinomycetota; class Acidimicrobiia; order Spongiisociales; family UBA4744; genus CBEVHI01. The sequence goes on from CBEVHI010000072.1 coordinate 5,421, forward strand.
CGCCCCGCTCGCCGAGGCCATCGCCCAGGAAGGCGCGGTCGTGTTCAATGCCCCCTACCGCCTCACGTTCGCGGGTGGAGGATTCCCGACCACCTTCGAAGACGCCGCGTGTGCCATCCGTTTCGCCGCGGCGCACAGTGGGGAGTACGGGGGGGATCCCAGCCGGCTCATCGTCGTCGGACACTCTGCCGGCGCCCACATCGCTGCGGTAGTCGCACTCGCCGCCGACACGTTCGACGGTGACTGCCTCGTCGAAATGAACGATACGCTCCCCACCCGACTGGTCGGCCTTGCCGGCCCCTACAACACCGATGTGTTGGGTTCGTTCATGGAGCCATTCTTCGGCACCGACCCGAACGTCGACCCCGAGCCGTGGCGCCTGGGGAACCCGTTCACCTATCTCGGCCGCAATCCGGACCTGGTCGTCCGACTCATCCACGGTGATCAGGATCGCGTCGCTCCGCTTGCGTTTTCCCGCGAGTTCGAGCGAGAGCTCTCCAGCAACAACTACGACGTCACCTTGACGGTCGTTCCCGGCGCCGGACACAGCGACGTCTGGAATCCGAACACCGATGGGGACATCGCGGTGCAGGCCGTGTTCGGCTGATCGACTCAAGACCTCGGCGCCACGACCGATACCTGTGGGGTGAACGCTGGGCACCATCCCCGCTCCCGACTGGCAGGCGCGCTGCTCGCGCTCGTCTTCCTCGTCGCTCCCGTTCTGCTCACCGCAACGCCCGCCTTGGCGGACTCGCCAACGGATACGGAAGCGTGTTTCCTCTCCAAGATCAACGCTGCTCGCTCCTCCACCGGCGCCCAGCCGTTGGCGCGGGACGCGACCCTGGCCGGCTACGCACGGACCCACTCGCAGGCCATGGCGGCCAACGGCGGGATCTACCACTCTTCGACCGGCGATCTTGCCCCCTACCTGCCGACTGACTGGATGATGTGGGGAGAGAACGTCGGTGTCGGCGGAACGTGTGCGGTGCTGTTCAACGCCTTCATGGCCTCACCCCACCACAAGGAGAACCTGCTGAATCCTGCCTTCCAGTATGCCGGAATCGGCGATTTCGTCGATTCCAACGGCACGCTGTGGACGACCCACGTCTTCCTGCAACGACAGACCACATCGACCACACAGCCACCGACGACCACCACCACCCAAGCCCCGACCACGAGCACCACCACACCACCCGCAACCACCACCACCACCCAAGCCCCAACGACGACTACGACCGCTCCCCCGACGACCGCGGTTGCGCTGCCTCCGACCACCTCGACGGCACCGCCTTCGCCGACCACGACCACGACCACGACCACGACCACGACCGAAGCTCTCGCAGCCCTTCCCGCAAGCACCACCACCCAGGTGGCGCCGGAAGCACCACCATCAGGACCGAACGTCGCCGGCTCCCTCACGGCAGCGATCAGGGGCTGGCAGTCGCGAGGTGTCCTCTGCAACGACCCGGAGTGCGGCGGGGATCAGGTACTCCTGGCGTTCATCGGAGCCCTGCTCCTCAGCGGAAGTGCCATCACGACCTGGGCGCTTCGAGCGTGACTTCGCCGGCCGGATGAGCCTTCTCATCGTCCGGCAGCACATCAGGTAGCTCGCTCTCCAGGCGCCGAACTCGCGGCATCGCCCAGGTGGCACCCATCGTGGCGATCAACACCAGGCCCATGACGATGAACAGCAGTCCGATCCCGCGTCCGGCACCGACTCCGATGATGCTGCCCACACTGTCGGCGAGAGGTCCGCTCATCAGTGGCTCGAAGACCTCGTCGGCGAGGGGTCCTGCGAGAAGGTAGGCGGCGGGAGCTGCGATCTGGGCCATCATCCTCCGCAGGGCGAACACCCTTCCCTGCATATCCAAATCGACCTTGGTCTGCCATAGGGCCTGACTGGTGCCATTGATCAGCGGGATCAAGAACATCAGGAAGAACATCCCGATCGTGACCGGCAGAACGGCCGCACGAACCCCCGTCACCGCAATGGCCACACCGGCGGCAGACAACAGCGCGACGATGCCGGCAACCCTTCTTCGGGGCCCGCCCCAAGCGCTCATCACAACCGTGCCGAGAAGCATCCCGAAGCCGGCGACCGACATCATCGACCCCAGGATGACCTCGTTGGTGAAGCTGAGGAACAGCGGAATCCACAGAACACTGGCGAAGCCAAACTCGAAGTTGATGGCCGCCATCACTCCGAGAAGAGCCAAGAGCCCCGGCCGAGCACGCAAGTACCGCCACCCGTCGGCAGCTTCGCCCCGTACCGACGTCACCACAGCGGTTCGTACCGGATTCGGGATGCGCACCACGCCGACGGTTCCAACGGCAACAAGAAAGGTGATGAAGTCGACGAGAAGCACGCCCCAGAGACCTGTCAACACCAAGAGGGCTCCGGCAATTGCCGGGGCGAGGAGATGCCCGATGGCCTGACCGGTCTGCGCCAAGCCATTGGCCCGGCCAAGGTGCTTCTTTGGGACCAACATCGGCACCGAGGCAGTCCATGCCGGTTCCTGAAAGGTGTTGGCGACCGAACCGACGATCACGAGCGCGAAGATCCAACCCAGGTGGAGCTCGCCGACGAGCAACAGCAGCGCAACGACCCCGGTTGCTACTCCGGCAGCGCCGTCTCCACCAAGCATCGTGCGCCGCCGGTCCCACCGGTCGACGAGCGCACCGGCAAACGGCGCAACGACGACTCCTGGCACGGTCGCAGCCAGCATGACCAGGGCGAGCATCGTCACAGAACCCGACTGCTGATACACCCAAATGGACAGAGCGAAGCCGGTCAGGCTCGATCCGACGATCGAGACGAGCTGCCCACCCCACACGATGAAGAACGTGCGCATGATGTCACCCTGATGTCGAGTTGTGTCGCCAACACAGACTACTACGGCCACCGAGGGTGGCCGCAGGAGTAGAGCGAGATGCCCTCACGCTGCTCGATGGACCAAGGTCTCGGATGTGCCCTTCTTCTTTCTTGGTCTTGGTTGCGAAGCCGGTATCCGGTCCGCCGGCTCACTCCTGGCGGTCCGGTGGTCGATGAGGATCTGTCTCGCTTGTGAGAATCCTTGGGTGATCGCCTGCATGTCCTATCCTCCCGTTCGTGCGCTGTCACTATGATGTCACAGTGCTGTCACCTTGTCAAGGGGCGAAGGAGGTACCTCGGATTTGGTGCTTCGTACCGCGACCGGGTCCGCTGCAGACCGCGGTACGAGCGAAACGAACATCTCTCCCCCCAGCCAGCGAAACGAACATCTCTCCCCCCTCGAGCGAAGCGAGTGTTGGGGGGAGTGCCCCGGAGGGGCGAGGGGGGCCGGGCGCAGCCCGGAGGGGGAG
>CBEVHI010000073.1:0-8657 GCA_965549635.1 uncultured bacterium
CGACTCCGGGAGCGGGTGCGAACACGGAGCCACAAGGAATCACCACATCGAGGTCGTCATCAGACCTGTTCGTGAGCAGGACTTCAAAGATCTCGCCGAAGATCCCGCCGTCCGGTGAGACAACATCGGCTTCGAGGGAGCCATCGGAAACGAGCTTCTCCATACTCTCTCCGGTCGGGCCGGCCGTCAGCGTGCTCGTTATCGAAGACATCGTGGCTGATGGTTTGGCCGCAGGATGGGTCGTCGAAGTCGCCGAACCAGCACCAGCTTCTGTCACGACCGGCGGTGAAACCTCTGCGCCACCGCATGCGGCAGACATGAGGAGCAGAAGAGTCATCGTCGGCCACATCAGACGGTGTCTCGCGGGGTCCATTGCGTCGTCTATCTTTCAGAGGCTCATCTGGAGTATCCCTCTTCTAGGCCTGTCTGGATAGGGGAAGTCTCGATGCGAACAGGCTCTCTCGACACATGGGGCGCCCGGAGCACCGGGTACGATCCGCGGCCGGGCAAACACAAGCGACCTGGCGATGGCGCCGAGACCGGTCGGTCCCCTCGATGTGAATGGCGGCGTCTACTCTTCAGAGTGCTCTCGAGCCGAGTAGGTTCCGAAACGGGTTGCCAGGACATCAGAGGGCATGGGAGGCCCACATGCGAATCGACATGCACACCGCCATCTGTGCAGATTCGTTATCAGAGCCTGGTTCCGTAGGCCGCGTGAGAGGCCGTCACCGTCACCGGGGACGCCATCGCTCGACAGGACCGACAGCCCTCAGGGCGGGCATCCGCCGTCACTTCATGCTCCTTGTCGTCTTCTCCCTCACCGCATCCGTGCTCGCCGCTATGAGTCCATCCACTCTTGCTTCCTCGGCGTCGTCTCGGGTGGTGGATGGGTTGGTGGTGTTGTATGAGTTTGGGGAGGGGTCGGGGTCGCTGGTGGCGGACACGTCGGGTTTCGGCACACCGTTGGATCTGAGTGTGCAGGACCCGACCAGAGTGTCGTGGGGGCCCGAAGGACTCACCGTGAACGCGTCGACGATGATCGCGTCGACGGAACCTGCCACCAAGATCATCGACGCCGTGCAGGCAACCGATGAGATCAGCGTCGAGGCATGGGTCGACCCGGCCAACCTCACCCAGAACGGTCCCGCCCGTATCGTCACCTTGTCACTAGATCTCTACAACCGCAACATGACCCTCGGGCAAGGCGTGTGGGCCACCACCGGTGACCGTATCGAAGCGCGCCTGCGCACCACCAACACCGACGCCAGCGGCCACCCGGCCCCCCGCACCGCACCCGGCACGCTCCCAGACCGGCTCGTCCACATCGTCTACACCCGCGACGCCACCGGCACCGCCAACGTCTACCTCGACGGGACCCTCACCGCCAGCAGAATCGTCACCGGGGACTTCTCCAACTGGGACCCCACCTACCGGTTCGCGCTCGCCAACGAGTTCACCGGCAACAGACCATGGCTCGGCACCTACTGCCTCGTCGCCCTCTACGACCACGCCCTCACCCCCACCGAAATCACCCAAAACCACAACGCAGGCTGCAGCGTCCCAGCCGGACCCGATGATGTGAGCCCTGTCGTCGAGCCGGATCAGGCGTTCGCCGCCCCAGGCGACGCTGCTCTCGGGACTGCCGTGGCCACGATCCAGGCCTCGGACAACGTGGGGGTGACAGGTTTCAGCATCACTGGGGGCAATGGCGCAGGCTCGTTCGACGTCGGCACCGATGGCACCATCACGGTCATGGCCACACTCGACTTCGACAACATCCCGGTCTACACCCTGATCGTCAATGCCTCCGATGCAGCGGGGAACGTCTCGGCACCGGAGGCCGTCACCATCGTCGAAGCAGTCCCTTTGTGGACGCACTACTCGAGCGCGACGGGCGAGATACCCACTCCCATCACGTCACCGGCGCAGACGGCATCGCTGATTCTGGATGTCGACAACGACGGCGACCTGGACTTCGTGATCGCTGCCCGGCCTCCCGCTCCCTCGATGGTCTGGTATGAGCGCAGCAGTGCTGGCTGGCAACAGCATGTGATCGATGCCGGTGCAACAATGATCGAAGCAGGTGGAGCGTTCTCTGACATCGACGGCGATGGAGACCTCGACATCGTTATGGGAGGAGATGTACCGGACAGCGAGGTGTGGTGGTGGGAGAACCCCTACCCCAGCTACAACGCGGGGGGCTGGACGAAGCGGGTACTGGCGTCGTCCCCGAGCTTCACGTACCTCCATGACCAGACCTTCGGCGATTTCGACGGAGATGGCGCCCTGGAAGTCGCGTTCTGGGATCAGGGCGGTCGAAAACTGCAACTCGCGGACATCCCCGTTGATCCTCGCGCCACCGAACCTTGGCCCTACGCGCAGATCTACTCGTACACCGGCACTGCACACTACGGGCTCACGACTGCGGATATCGATCTCGATGGGAAGGCCGACATCGTCGGTGGCGGTATGTGGTTCAAACACAACGGGGGCACCAGCTACACCGCCAACGTGATCGACCCGTCACCCAACCTGAGAGTGGCCGTCGGCCAGCTCATCCCCGGTGGGCGCCCTGAAGTCGTCACCGTCGAGCATCAAGGTGCAGGCCGCCTGCGCTGGCACGGATGGGATGGCACAGCGTGGCAAGAGCATACGCTGCTCGGCGGACCCACCGATGTTCACAGCCTCGACGTCGGAGACGTCAACGGTGATGGCAATCTGGACATCTTCTCTGCGGAGATGCGCATCGGCGGTGGGAATCCGGGAGCGCGCATGTGGGTGCTCCTCGGCGACGGTGCCGGGCGGTTCGCCACCACGATCGTTGCCACGGGTCTGGGCAACCACGAGTCGAGGCTGGGTGACCTGGATGGCGACGGCGACCTCGACATCCTGGGCAAACCGTTCAACTGGGACACTCCCCGTGTCGATCTGTGGTTCACCAGCGGGACACCCGCATTCAACGTACCCCCGACCCCGGACATCGCCGCCGACCCGACCACCGGCACTGCGCCGCTTACGGTCACTTTCGACGGGCGGGGATCCACAGACGACGGAGCAATCGTTTCCTACGACTGGGATTTCGGTGACGGAAGCGGGAACAACGGCGCGCAGACCAGTCACATCTACGACGTGCCGGGTGTTTTCGTCGCCCGGCTTACCGTCACCGACGACCTCGGGGTCAGTTCGTCCGCCAATGTCGACATCACGGTCGTTGCACCGGATGTGGATCCACCAGTCATCTCGGGCATCGCAGCCTCTCCAGTGTCAGCTGCGGCCAGGATCACGTGGGCCACCGACGAGCCTGCGACCAGCCGGCTGGAGTGGGGTCCAGCCGCCGGCGTCTACACGCTTGGCAGTGTCGAAGACGCCCTGCTCACGTTATCGCACACCCTTGACGCAACCGGCCTGACCCCCGGCACGACCTACCACTACCGGGTCATCTCGGCAGATACTTCCGGCAACACCGCAGCGTCTGACGATCGTATCTTCACAACGAGTCCCGACTCTGCCCCGGTCATCGACATCTGGTATGGGCCCAGCCAGCGCTTTGGGCAACTCGGCCTGCCGCAGGTGTGGGTGGACGTACTCGGCAACGTCCAGGACCCCGACGGCATCGCATCGTTGACGTTCAGCCTCAACGGTGGAGCCGACCAGGCAATGTCGATGGGACCGAACACGCGTCGCCTCCTCATGCCAGGCGACTTCGACGCCCAGATCGCCACGAGCGCCTTGATGGAGGGTGACAACACGGTTGTTGTCACCGCAGTCGACTCGGGCGGAGCCACCGCCACCGCGAGGGTCACGGTGAACTGGACGGAGGGGGTGACCTGGCCGCTCCCCTACACCATCAACTGGTCCACGGTGGCCGCCATCCAGGACGTGGCCCAGATCGTCGATGGCAAGTGGCAACTCACCCCACAAGGAGTCCGTCCCATCGAGATCGGCTACGACCGGCTCGTCGATATCGGTGACGTCTCCTGGTCCGACTACGAAATCACGGTCCCGGTGACCGTCAACGCGCTCGACACAGGGTACGACTGGTCGCAGGGACCGAGCTTCGGGCCCGCCGTGGGCGTGTTGCTTCGATGGGACGGCCACGACGACTGGGATGGCACGCAGCCGACGTGGGGTTGGTGGCCGATGGGTTCCTTCGGCATGCACCGCTGGACGGCCGGGGGGGAAGAGGCGCTGCAAATCATGGGCAACGAGGGAACACTCGAAGCCGAGGACACGTCTCGAACCATGGCGATCGGCGACACCTACGTCTACAAGATGCGGGTCGAGTCCAACTCTCTGGGCGCCCGCTACAGCCTCAAAGTGTGGAACGACTCCGTGCCGGAACCGGCCGGTTGGGACCTCACGGATCAGGAAGGTCTCTCAGATCCGCAGACCGGATCGGTACTGCTCGTAGCCCACCATGTCAACGCCACGTTCGGGAACGTCGCCATCTTCCCCATCGTCGACAACGACCCGCCAATCATCGGGTCTCTGGCCGAAAGCACGACCGAAACGTCGGCCACTGTCACCTGGACGACCGATGAACCGGCGGACAGCCGACTCGAATGGGGTCCGGCGGCCGGTGTCTACACCGACGGGTCATCGGCAGATGCGACCCTGACGACGGCTCACAGCTTGCAGGCCTCCGGACTGGATCCTGCCACGACATACCACTATCAGGTGATCTCAACGGACGCCTCGGGTAACTCGTCGACGTCCTCAGACCGCACGTTCACGACCCAGCCCTCGGGCGGTGATCCATCGGGGATCGTCTCCGACGAATTCAGCGGCGCCGCGCTGGACACAACGGTGTGGAGCGCCGTCGACCCGGTCGGCGACGGTTCAGTCACCGTCACCGGTGGCCGACTGGAACTCACGGTCGGCGCAGGCCCCGCGCACGATCCCTGGTCGAACGGCAACACCTCCCTGCGCGTCATGCAGGCCGCCAACGACACCGACTTTGAGATTGCCGTGAAGTTCGACTCGTCCGTCACAGCCACGTACCAAGGTCAGGGCATGCTCGTCGAGGAGTCGCCCACCCGATTCTTGCGGTTCGACCTGTACTCGTACGCGGGTGACGTGTACGCCTACTCGGCGTTCATCGATGGCAACAGCGTCACCACCGAGCTCAACACCACAGCGTCCCTCGGAGCGCCGATGTGGTTGCGGGTGGGCAGAAGCGGCGACACCTGGACTTACTCGGCATCGTCGGACGGGTCCACGTGGACGGACCTGACGTCGTACACGCAGTCGATCACTGTGACATCGGTGGGAGTGTTCTCGGGCAACTTCCCCGACGGAACGGCACCCGAGCACACCGCCCTCGTCGACCGTTTCCTCAACACTGCAACGACCGTGCCCTGACTCCTCGGGCGGGAACAGACACAAGACTCGTGCGGACACGCCGGATAGGCAGCGACACCCCATAACGAGGGGAGACTCCGGGTGGTGGAGTCGAGGGCATTGGGCTCCCCGGCCCGCCGCTTGCTGAGCAGGGTCTTGCCGGCCGATCTGGGGAGACACCTGGACATGGCGGCTGAATACACGCATCGGGCCCTCGGCGACACCACACGCTCCCCTCTGCTTCTCACCGGTCTGCGGGGTTGGCGTGCGGTTGTGGCAGTCGCCGCACACCGGCCGCCAGGCGACATGCACGCCTACCCCCGCCCCAACCGGCGCGCCCCATCGGGAGCCAGCGCATCGGCGGTTTCTCCACCGTCTCCGCAGAAGCCACGCATGAGCGACGAGACCCGGCCTACCTGGCTTCCTCGAAGGGGTCAACGACATGAACAGGTCCCACCGTTCGATGCGGCAGGTAGGCGAGATAGATGGAGGTTGTCGAATCGGCAAGCTACTTGAGCTTGTCCCGGCTCAAATCATGGCTTCCTCTGACTAGGCGGTGCCAACGCCCCTCCGGCGCAGTTTCGGTTACCGTCCAAGCCGGTCGTCCAGGAGTCGCACGAGCTGCACGGCTTGCGCCTTCTCCGACGGATCCTCGCCTTCGGGGTGCGATTCGATTCTCGAAGCCCAATGCGCTCTCCAATACGCGACTGCCTCCGGGAACCGAGCTGCTGCCTCTTGGAACTCTGCCGACGGCTCCAGCTTCAACGAGAGAGCGGTCGACCGGTACATCACTTCATCCGCACCAGGTGGACCCCAGGCGGCGGACTCCCAGTCGAAGAGGAAGAGATCCGAGCCGACGAGCCGGAGATTCCAGGGAGTGCAGTCCCCGTGCATCGGCACCCAATGGTCCGGAACGCCGGCTCCGTGGGGAAGCGCACTCAAGCCTTCGGCAACATCTGTGAGTACCCGGCCGAGGGGCGGCCGGCGCGCCGGCCGGTGCGGCCGCGGCGGTAGCGGTTCCAGCATCAGATAGGCCCAATCCCCGAAGGATCCGACACCGTAGGTCGCAGCGATCCTGAAAGAGTGCGGCCTATTCTCGGACACAAGCTGCAACGCAGCCGACTCTCGGTGCAATACCTCGGCATCGGATCCACGCCGAACCTTGACAAACGCAATCGGCCTGCCTTCCCGCAGCAGCAACGCGCCGAACCCGGTTCGGGCCAAGGAGCGCGAACGGTGAACGGCCATAGTGTCGAACCGCCCCATCGCGGCTTGCCACGCCTCTGTCAGTTCGGACCAGGCGGACGGCGAAAGCAGATCATCCTCAGTCGCCCGCCCTGGAACTATCGCCGGCCCGAGAAGACCGACGGCATTCCAAGCCAACCATTGGATCATAAACCCTCGCCGACGTGAGGGGGTGTACATGGCAATGGCTGCGCGGCAGGCGGCCTTCGACGACACCGGTACGAGCAGGTTGCCTCGCCCCGGCGGGAAGCGCTTGTATCGAGGAGGCATGGCGACATAGTGTAGGGGCCGGCCGGTCAGGCCCAGATCGAACACACCACCCAAGGAGACGGGCATCTTCGGCATTGCACACTCCACGAAGCGTCGCATCGAAGCAGGCATGGCGGCCCTCTTGCCCCGCCTGGCCAACAGACTTGTCGTCCTTTGCTATCACTCGGTGCAACCCGACGCGGCGCACACCTCGGTGGCGCCCGATCAGTTTGCCGATCACCTCGACTGGCTCGCAGACAACTGCGACGTCATCGGCTTCCGGTCTATCGCCGACGCGAGAGACACCAAACGCGGACGGCCTACCGTGTCCATCACGTTCGATGATGGTTACCTCGACAACTACGCCATCGCATTGCCACTTCTTCTCGAGAGGCGCATGAGCGCAACATTCTTCATCACAACCGGTCTCGTCGACGCCGACCCTGAGGTCCTCCATTTCGTCGAGAGTCTTTGGGGTGCCCGAACCGGCGAGATCAAAGCCATGACGTGGAACCAGGTTGCAGAACTCGCGGAGTCTGGCATGGACGTCGGAGCGCATACGCTCTCGCACCGCAGGCTCCTCGACCTGCCTGAAGATCAGGCACTCGAAGAGATCCGAGGATCGAAGCTCGCCATCGAAGACCACACCAGAATCCCTGTCCGGACATTCGCCTACCCGTTCGGCAAGCCCCGACAGCACTTCGACAAGTCCACGACCCGTCTGGTGAGGCTGGCAGGAATTGATGCCGCCGGTTCGATCCTGTACCGAGGTGTGCGACCCGACGATTCACCCTTCGCCATCCCGCGAATCCCAATCACCGGAGACAGCACCCAGATGCTGGCCGCCAAGGTCCACGGCAAGCTGGACCTCGTCGGGCTGTGGCAGGAGCGGGCCCCACGCTGGGCCATGCAAGCGGTCTCCGTCGACGTCGCCGCGCCCAAGTAGCCACCCGGCCGTTGGCAACCTGTGAACGGTCGCAGTCCAGCTCTCACAGATAGATGCAACCGCCAAGGTCCAGCCTCTCGATGCAGTCGACAAGTCTCAGCTCAGGTTTCTCTGGAACGGAGTAGCTTGAAATGCTGGAGAAGGGAGATTGCTGTGTCGCGCATCACGCTTGGCATCACAGTGGCGGTGCTAGGCGTGGTACTCATCGTCGCCTCTGCCCTTGCTGACGTGATCGGCATCGGTGGCGCGCTGGGTACGGTCTTTGGTGGCCTAATGGCATTCCGCAAGCCGACGAGCTAGTGACCCAGGTCGAATAGGGGGACACAGCCAAGGGGAAGGGATAACCTCTCGACGTAGTGCAGTGACGACAAACGTGAGCGACGGCTGCCGGACCGCACCGCCGAGCCGCTTTCGGATCGCTTCCTGCCACTCGCCCTGGCCGCGACCACCGACAGGACCGGCTCCCCTTCAATGAACGCCGGGTTCACGACGATCCCCTCTCCGACAGCACACGTGCGAGCTATCTCTCAGCCTTCTGGTCGAAGCTACCCGCCACACGCACCGTCAGCACGCTGGATCCTCGAAGTCACCTACTCCTGGACCGCGGCCACCTGACCGAGACCCTCGACACCACCGCCACCCACCTACCGACCAGGGAGCGGCAAACACCCTCGCCCAGGCCGCCGAGATCGCGAACCCCGAGGGGCCAGTGTGACAACCGGAACACTGTCCCTGGCGGGTACCGCCCACTACGCTCCGTCCACTGATGAAGGCAGCAGTTTGCACCAGGTACGGCCCGCCAGAGGTCGTGCACATCGGCGAGGGCGACCGACCGATACCCGGCGACGACGAGCTGCTGATCAAGGTTCACGCCACA
>CBEVHI010000074.1:0-8615 GCA_965549635.1 uncultured bacterium
TCGTCGCTCATTGGGTCTCCTCAGGCCAGACGGGGAAGAACATCAGCCACTGCTCGGGGTGGGCGCTGATGGCCGCTTCGGTCTGGCGTAGTGTCGCATGCCAGAGTGCTTCGACCTTGTCGTCCCCTTCGATCGTCAGGGGATCGAGCATCTCGCCGACACGGATCCGGTAGGTGGTGTCGGGCAGCCGTTCCATCCAGGCGAACTGGAGCAGCGCGTTCGTTTCGACCGCAAGCTTTGCGAAGCCATTCCACAGTCGCGCCGGCCGCCCGAAGAAGGTTGTCCACTGGGCTCGTTTCCTGCGCGGGGGAGGTCGATCGACGGAGGTAAAAGCGATTCCGCCGCGTCTGAGCCGCTCCTCAGCTTGCTTGAGGGCTTGTAGCGACGACGGAGTGAGGATGAGCCCTTCTGTGGCTCGGAGACCGTTGAGTACTTCGTAGCCACCCGGAGGCAGCGCAGCCGAGAGGACCTGAACCTCGTATGGGGCTTCGACGAAGCGGAGACCGCCAATGTCCTGGGCGCTCATGTGCGGAGCGACGAGGAGGAGGCCCCTCTCTCTGCGCTTGGCTTCCTCGAACGCTTCGAACAGGGCGGGGTTGTCTGGAACGAGGTGGTCCAGATTCCTCAGCTTCTTCCCAAGGGTGCGGAAGAAGTCGTACGCGCCTGTGCCGGCGTTGAACAGCACTTCTGCCACCAGGCTGTCGAGGGAGGGATCCGTTGGGACGGTATTGAGCACGACGCCGAGATTGTCGCGAATGGTGTGCGTGAGGCGCGAGTCGCTGCGAGCAACCTTGCGGGTGATCAACCGAAGCGCGGCATGCGCAGGGCGACGGGGAATCGTCGCGCTGAGTGCCATCGCAAGGCGTGTGCCCGACTTGGTGACGAGGAATTGCTGAAGGTTCACAAACGATCGGGTGCAGCGTAGCGGTGTGACGGCATCGGAATCCAGACCAGGGGCCGTTTTGCGTTCTCTTCGACCCCAGCGACCTCGGCTCGTTCCTCGCCTCGGCACTTCACCTGCCAGGGGAAGCAGGGAAGCGCAAGTGCCGACCCCGGTTCTTTGCTTCCCCATCAGGGGGAAGTGCCGAGCGCAGCGAGGCGATGGGGGTGGATTTCCCTCCGGCGCGGGGCGCGGCTGCTCATTTCTCCCCCCTCGAGCGAAGCGAGTTTGGGGGGAGTGCCCCGAAGGGGCGAGGGGGGCAGGGCGAAGCACGAGAGGGATGAGTACGGCGAAGCCGGGGCGCAGGCGTCCTGCTGTGAGCGATGGGCTGTCGGCTACGCGCTCGCCTTGTACCCTGGCTCCTGCCGAAGGGAGACCATGACCGAACCTGTCACCCACCTGCAGATCGACCGTCGCTTGTGCGGCACACCGACGCTCGTCGACGAAGGACGATCGGAGGTGCGACTGCTTACCACTCCGGAGATGGCCGTCGACAGCCATGGCCTGGTGCACGGTGGGTTTGTGTTCGGCCTCGCTGATCATGCTGCGATGCTCGCGGTGAACGACCCCAACGTCGTGCTCGGCTCGGCCGACGTGCGTTTCACCGCACCGGTACGAACCGGCGTCACGCTGGCGGCATCCGCGAAGGTCATCGCCGTCGAGGGCAAACGGCGGACGGTGTCGGTCGAGGTGCGCGAGGCGGAGGAGGTCGTCCTGACCGGTTTCCTCGTGTGCTTTGTCCTCGACGAACACGTGTTGGAGGTCTGATGAGCTACGCCCATGGTGGTGATCGAGTTGCAGCCGCCTTCGAGCGGGTGGGCGTGGAGACGATCTTCACGCTCACCGGTGGCCACATCGCTCCCATCCTCACGGCCAGTCGGGCGCGGGGTCTTCGCGTCGTCGACGTTCGTGACGAGGTGAATGCGATGTTCGCTGCTGACGCGACTTCCCGGCTGACGGGGACACCCGGCGTTGCAGTGGTGACGGCGGGCCCGGGTGTGACCAACGCGCTGACCGCCTTGCAGAACGCGTTCCTGGCCCGCTCTCCCGTTGTGCTGATCGGTGGGGCGGCCGCCACAGCGCTTCGGGGCAGGGGAGCTTTGCAGGACATCGACCAGATGGCCGTCGTACGTGCGCACGTCAAGGATGCAGTGCGTGCTCGCAAGGTCCGAGATCTGGCTCCGATCGTGGAGGGGGCCTTCTCGACAGCCCTGTCGGGAGTACCCGGGCCGGTGTTCGTCGAGATCCCCCTCGATCTGCTCTATGACGAAGCAACCGTCAGGAGACTCTACGCCGCCGATCGACGGGGGCGCGGCGTCGCCGGACGGGCAACGGCCTGGTATCTGCGCCGGCATGTGAACGGACTGTTTGCCGGCACGAAGACCGACGAGGAGTTCCTGGCTGCGCCGGTCAGGACCCCTTCACCGGCCAGGGTGCCGCTCGAGCGGGCTGCCACACTCGTCGGGAGGGCCCGTCGTCCTGTCTTGATCGTTGGCAGTGGCGCGATGATGATCCCGTCTGAGGCGCCGGAGGTTGCCGTCGCGGTCGAGGCGCTGGGCATGCCGGTGTTCCTCGCGGGGATGGCCCGGGGTCTGCTCGGGCGCCGGCACCGACTTCAGATGCGACATCGGCGCCGGGAGGCGCTGAAGGAAGCCGACCTGGTCATCCTTGCCGGTGCGCCGATCGACTTTCGACTCGACTACGGCAGGGCCATCAATCGGGAGGCGAAGGTGATCATCGCCGATAGGGACGAACAGACGTTGTCGAGGAATCGCACGCCGACCATCGCGGTCCCGGGAGACGCGGGCCGCTTCCTCATCAAACTTGCCGAACGGTCGTACGGTTTCGATGGGGAGACGTGGCTCGAAGGGTTGCGAACCAGGGACAACGAGCGAGAGGCCGAGATTGCGGCGCAGGCGGACCAAGTTGTTGAGTCGATCAACCCGCTGCGGCTGCTGCAGAGGATCGATGCGGCGATGGCAGACGACAGTGTGATCGTTGCCGACGGAGGCGACTTCGTCGCTTCGGCCGCCTACATCCTTCGCCCGAGAGGGCCTCTGTGCTGGCTCGACCCCGGCGTGTTCGGCACGCTCGGAGTCGGAGCAGGTTTCGCCATGGCTGCCGCCCTGGTGAGACCGGGTGCCGAGGTGTGGCTCATCTATGGCGATGGGGCGGCGGGATTCAGTCTGATCGAGTTCGACACACTCGCCCGCCATGGCATCCCGGTGATCGCCGTGGTCGGCAACGATGCCGGCTGGACACAGATCGCACGCGACCAGGTGGAGATGCTGGGAGACGACGTCGGTACGGTCCTGGCGCCGACGGACTACCACCTTGCGGCCGAAGGGCTGGGGGCCGTCGGTCTGCTCCTCGACGACCCCGAAAGAATCGACGAGGTGCTGGCCGAGGCCAAGCGGATTGCCAAGTCCGGCCGACCGGTGCTGGTCAACGCCCGCATCGGACAGACAGACTTCCGCAAGGGCTCGATCTCGGTGTGAGCAGCGGCTGTGCCGCAGCTCACAGTCACCAGTCTTGAGTTTGGTTTCTCCCCAGGAGCGGAGCTGCGGGACCCGTTCTTGTTCCCCATCGTGGGGAAGTGGCGTGGAGCTGATGCTCGACGCCGATAGGGGTGTTCCGCCCGTTCAGAAGGGACACTGGCTACTGGTCAGGGCACCGTAACCGTGATCGATCCGGTCCAGGTACCGGACGTAGCGTCCTTGGTGTAGGTGACGCTCAGGGGAATCGTGTACTCGGCGCCGGGTGTTGCCTCCATGTAGAACGCGGCGAAGTCGGTCTCGCCGCTCTCCAGCCGGGCGTCGTGGGCGAGGCTGGTGAAGGCTCCCTGCGGATACTCGATCGAGACACTGTCGGGCGCGGTGGCAGTCATCTGGAAGTCGTCGAGACGCGGTGCGCTGCCCTTGAACGACACGTTGACCCATCCTCCGGAACCACCGAGGTCGTAGTTGGTGGTGGCTTGGGTTAGATCCTGTCCGGTGTACTGGGCAACGGGAACCTTGACGAGGTAAGACTGCTGGTGTTGCTTGCCGTCGGTCGTCCAGGAGACCTCCAGGTGGAGTTTGGCGTCGCCGACGGCCTCGTAGGGGACGGTGACGTGAATAGCGGTGAAGTCGATCTCACCGTCCGACAGCGTGGCATCCGCCCACAGGGACGTGTACGAACCGGTGTTCTCGGGATAGCGGATCTCCCAGCCGGGATCCGGGTTCTTGACAATCACCCGGAAATCGTCAGCGTCATTGCCGGACGCCTCCCACACGATCTCCACCCAGGAGGAGTCACCGGCGAACACCGTGCCGGTATGAACGGTGCGCATGTCGACCTTGGCCGGTCCGCCCTTGGCTGCGGCGCCTGGCATGCCAGCGAGGAACATGAGCACAACGAGCACAGTGGCGATCGAAGATCTCATGGCAGATACATCGGCAGGAGACGTCGAGAACTTGACCGCTAGGGACTGCACCGCTGCTCGAAGGCGGCCTTCACCATGGTCCGCAGGTCGACATCTTTGGTGAGGTCGTCTTTGAAGTGCCGGTATTGCTCGGCGCTGACACCGTTGCCTTCGAGGCGACCGTCGAGTTCGGCCTGGATGTCACCTTGGGTCTGGAACGTGTAGCGCTGGACGTCGCACATCCACCGCCCTTCGATCGAGGACAGCAGGGCGGCGTCGTAGGAGGGTGCGCAGGCAGTTACCAGGACTCCCGCCATGAGGGCAAGCGCGAGTAGTCGAGTTCGCATGCCGAATCTATCGGCAGCTGGAACTCAATCCTGAGGGTGATTCAGCGAGCCTGGAGCGCCCCTTCGAGCTCCGGCCAGCCGACTTCGAGATCTTTCTTGCCGCTTCTCAACACCCTGAGGGCGGCCTCGCGAAGCATCCCGGTCAGGTCGGCAAAGGACAGTCCTTCGGTCCTGCGAGCCAGCTCGTCCAGGTCCACATCGTCGGCGAACGGGACATCCGACAGGCCAAGGAGTGCCCGGCGGGCGTCGACACCGGGCAGGCCCAACTCGATGTGCACCTCGAACCGGCCGGCACGCAGCAGCGCGGAGTCGATCAGATCCTTTCGGTTCGTCGCACCGATCACCGCCACGTCGCCCCTGTCAGCGACCCCGTCCATCTCGGTCAGCAGCGCCGCCACCACCGAATCGGTCACCGAGGTGGTCGACCGTCCCCGCACCGGAGCCAGGGCGTCGAGTTCGTCGAAGAACAGGATCGACGGCGCCACCGCTCTCGCCCGAGAGAACACCTCCCGGACGCCCCGCTCCGACTCGCCGACGAACTTGTCCAGTAGCTCGGCACCTTTGATCGGGAAGAACGCCGCTCCCGACTCGTGGGCCAGCGCTCTGATCACGAACGTCTTGCCGGTCCCCGGCGGGCCATACAGCAGGAGGCCACGGGGCGGGTCGATTCCCATGCGGGCAAACCGGTCGGGATCAGTGATGGGCCAGATCACCGCCTCGGTGAGCCGCTGCTTCACGTTGGTCAGGTTGGCGACCTTCTCGAACCCGTACGACGGCATCTCGCCCAGCGGTACCGAACCGAGCGACGGCACCGTCGACTCGATCGCTGAGAGGAGCAGGTCCGTGGTCAATGCCCCACCATGTCGCACTGCCAGCGCCGACGCGTGGACAACCGACGCGGTGATGTCGGCACCGGAGAACCCGGCCGATCTGGTGGCGAGCAGATCGAAGTCGATGTCACCCGACGGTACCTTCGCCGTCGCTGCCTCAAAGAGCCGCCGTCGCCGATCCAGGTCGGGAGGCGGGACCGTCAGCGTGCGGGGGAGCAGCGCCGAGCCGGCGATCGTGCCGTCGAGGTTGGATGTCGATGCGACTCCGAGCACGCACGCCAGGCGGGGCCGCTCGGCCACCGCGTCGAGGAACCAACGAAGAATCGCCCCCACCTGGGTCCGATACGGTGCGAGACCTTCATCGCCGGCAACGGCCTCGACTCGATCGACGAACAGCACGGTCGGTCCGGAAGCCTGCTTGACCGCCTGTTCCAGCAGCGTCAACAGTTTCTCCGGCTTGAACACGAGATTGAGGTTGACGCTCTTCAGAGTGGCGTGAGCCGTCGACGCCGCTGCCTCGACGAGCTCCGACTTCCCGCAGCCGGTCGGACCCTCCAGGATCACCCCTGCCACGTTGGGAAGGCCCCACGCCGAGGGGAGATCCTTCGGCGACGTCAACAGGGTCAGCCAGCTCGTCAGGGTCTCCAGTTCCTCGTCGAGGCCGGTCAGCACAGCCAGATCCCGGGTCATCCGCACGGGCGAGGTGGTTTGCTGGGGCTGTGAGGCGCCTCGCTCGGTCACGAATCGGGTTGCGGACGTCACCATGCCGGCCGGAGAGGGATCGACACCAAGGATCCGGAGCGGTGTTCGGGTCGCGTCTCCATCCGCGTAGGAACCGTCGACGGCGAGCACGTCGCCCGTGGTCAATGGCCGCCCCTGCAGGGCATGTACCAGCGTACGGGCGTCGAGAGGCAGTTCGTTGCCTGCGAGGGTGACCGTGGCAGCGGAAGGAAGCAGGACACGCTTCGCCTCGACCGTGGTGCCCACGCTCACCCCGGCGTTGGTGATCGTCTCGGCACCCAGAAGAAGGGCCGTCGGCTCCGAGACATCTGTCGGTCGTACGACGGCGTGGGTGGTGCCGACCCTGGCCACCCCGCCGCCAGGGAGGCCCATCGCTGCCAGGAGGGCTGAGTCGGCGCCCGCGATCGGGTCGCTGCCGGGTCGGACGGTGAAACGCATCAGCGCAATCGTAGGTCGCAGCAGGGGGCGTTGGAAAGAGGAGGGCTGACCTCAAACGAAACGACGGCGCATCACCGGCGGCAAACCGCAGTCACCCTACGCGGCTGACCCGCGCCCGGCGAGGAGTCCCGAGCCCTGTTCGCCCAGAGACAGTGGCGGGATGGGGTGGACCGGCAGCGCAATCGACCCGGAGGCGTCGAGCAGGTGAACGCCGGCGGCGTTGAACCATCGCCAGATCAGATGTGCTTCCTCGGCGGCCTGGACCGACGGAGGAGTCTGAGGCCACTCATCGTCTGGGCTGACGTCGGCCGCTGACAGCGTCAGTCCGCTGGAGACACTCCATGCAGAGCTCAGCCGGCCCTGTTCGATCAAGGCTCCATCGCCGTCGGCCGACTCGACCCACACCCGTCCAGCGGCGTTCATCGTCTGCCACTCGCGCCTGCGCTGTAGAGCCCTGGCCAGGGCCCGATAGCGATCCCGGGTCCAGGCGGCCTCCTCGTAGCGCTGCAGGGAGGCCAGGTCGGACATCTTGGTCGCCAATGGGTCCAGGAGGATTGCGGGGTCGCGGTTGATGCCATCGATGAGACGACGAACGACCGGTGTGTACTCATCGTTGGTCAACACGCCATCGCATGGGCACATGGCCACGCCCATCTGTGCCGGCGCGCATGGAGCACCGCGCCCGCCGGCGCGACCTGAACAGCGTCGGATCGGCAGTGCGTCCCAGATGGCGGTCATCACCAGTTCGGCGCCCCGGCGGCTCCGAAATGGTCCCAGGTAGGCGAGCCCGTCCTCGCGCTGGGTTCGCACCAGTGAGAGCCGGGGAAAAGCCTCCTTGGTGAGCTTGACCCAGTGGGAAGATTTGGGCGGTTTGGATCGACGGTTGTGGCGGGGCCGATGTTCGTGAATCAGGCGAAGTTCGGTGACCTCTGCTTCGAGTTCGGTGGCGCACACCCGGTGTTCGATCCTGTCGAGTTCGGCCAGCATCGTGGCGACACTGCGACGATGGTCACCGTAGAAGTAGCTGCGTACCCTGGTTCGCAGGTTCTTCGCCTTGCCGACGTAGAAGATCTCGTCGTTGCGGTCACGGAACAGGTAGACGCCCGGTTTGCGGGGGAGTGAATCGGTGAGGCGAATCTTGGCGTAGTGCTGGGAGCCTCTCGCCGTGGGAAGCTGCAACAGATCCTCGAGGGCGGTGACACCGATCGTCCCGGCGCGCTCCAGCAGCCGGTGGAGCACCCACGCTGTCGCCTGAGCATCATCGAGGGCCCGGTGCGTGGGCTTGTCCGGGGAGCGGAAGTGGGCAGCAAGTGTCTCCAGTTTGAAGTTGCGTACTTCCCTGCGCACCAACCGCCGCGCCAGGCCGAGGGTGTCCACCCACCGGTTCGGGAGGCGCCCGTACCCGAGCTGCATCGCCGCAGCGTTGAGGAACGACAGGTCGAAGCGGACGTTGTGACCGACGATCACCGCATCACCCAGAAACTCGAGGAACGTGGGGAACGCCTCCTCGATCTTGGGAGCGTTGATGACCATCGCGTGGGTGATACCGGTGAGCACGGTGATGAACGGAGGGATCTCCCGACCGGGATCGACCAGCGTCTGGAAGGAGCCGAGCTCCTCACCGCCCTTGTAGAGGACGGCCCCGATCTCGGTGATGCCGCAGTCTGCCGGCGTGGCACCGGTGGTCTCGAGGTCGAGAATGCAGAAAGGCACGTCGTAGAGCGGGGCGCCCATCTCCTCGAAACTGCGCTGGATCGCCAGAGTCACCGCCGCTGCCCTTCGAACATGCGTTCGATGGTAGTCGGCAGGTGTGACAGGAGTCGGGTATGCGCAGCTAGGTTGCGGCTCCGGTCCCGGTGGCGCTACTCCCGACCGAGTCACCCCCATCGCCTCGCTGCGCCCCGGCCCCCCTCCCC